>JAQWCZ010000054.1 GCA_028705705.1 Paludibacter sp. | reverse complement strand
AAGTATTGATCCCTGCATTTTTATCAGCTTATACCGGAAGAAAACCTGACAGGATGGAAACAAAACCATTCTTATCCATCCTCAGTATTTTACCCAACTGGCGTGCCAATTACGATGGTTTATCCCGCATTCCCTGGATAAAGGATAAATTCCGTTCTATCAGTATTACACATGCTTACACCTGCCGTTATAGCATCGGTTCATATACATCCTACTCCACTTGGGTGGCAATGGGTAATGATGATAATGCACTCGGATACATCCGGGATGTACAATCAAATAATCCAATTCCGGCATCGCCTTACGACATTTCATCGGTATCGTTGACAGAACAGTTCAGTCCTTTAATCGGTGTTAACGCTGCCCTCAAAAACAGTATGACAACCAAGCTGGAATACAAGAAACAACGCAACCTGGCTTTGAACCTTTCGAATACACAATTGATTGATGCGATGACAGATGAGTTTGTCATTGGTTTCGGTTATGTTGTGAAAGATTTTGATGTTATCCTGAAACTAAAAAACAATTCACAATCCAGAATTAAAAATGATCTGAAAATCAATGCAGATTTTTCTTATAAAGATATTAAATCACTGTTGCGTAAAATTGATGAAGGTTTGACACAAGCATCGAGTGGAAACAAGTTGCTGACGATGAAAATTATGGCTGATTATGTTTTCAGTTCCAAAGTAAATATCCAGCTGTTTTACGACCGGCAAGTAAGCACCCCTCTTATTTCGTCTTCATTCCCGGTATCATCCAGTAATTTCGGGGTTAGTTTTAAATTCATGTTGACAAGATAAGGGAAATACTTATAGCTTACCTTCCGGCCTGACGAATATGATTTTTCAGCTCTTCGTTGTATTCATCTTCTTCGAGCAAATCCTCCAGGTTGATGTGCAACCGGTATCTCCAACTGAATTTGGAATTAGAGGGAACATTGATTCGTTCATCGTGCGGATTTTCTCTCCGTAGTTTGTCTGAGATACTGAGTAAATCCTGCATCTGAAAAATAGCCCACATAGCAGGCGAATACAGATGTTGAACCAGGATATCGCGGCAAATCCACCATTCGCAGAAATAAGGCGCTTCACCCCAGTGACCCAATTGTTGGTTGTAGAAACGTTGCGTCACACCTCTGTCCTCTTCCCACCAACCTCTTATCGTACTCATATCGTGGGTCGATGGAGTTACGACCGAAAGATAAGGTGCATCAGCCGGATGGAAAAATTCAATTTTATTGGTTTTTGGTGCGCGCTGTACTTCCAGACTCAGGATTCCCAATTCCTGCATTACATCGGTAACACACTGGGTCATCATGCCAAGGTCCTCTCCACAAATAAGCATATTCGTTGAGCGTTTTAATGCCGGCAATTTTTCCATTCCGGATTTATACCAGTAAGCATCCTGACGCTTGAAAAAATAATCCACATAAATTTCTTCTAATTTTTGTTTGGTATGGTCATCCAAATCCCGAAACGTCATGAGTGTTTGCATGCCAAAACGAGGGTAAAACTGCGTTCCATTACTTCCTTCTACTTCAAAAAACAAGACATTGGAAATCAAATCGAACAGTCCCCATTTAATATTTTCACTGATGGTACCGGCTAGAAACATTTTTTCCACTTCCTGCTGACAGGTAAACTGAGGTTTCAACCGCAACACCCATCCATCTTCTATTTGTAAACAGTTAGCTTTTACCCAAACAGCATCATCCCGGAATATTTCCCAAAGGATATTATCGGTGATGTAGGGTTTGCAGAAACGATTGTAGTCAAACCATACTCCTTTTTCCTGAAACTCATTGATATGAACGGGTATAGAAGGATAAAGATGTCCCATGATGCCTTCCACCTGATTCATTGGGATTTGCCAGATACGGAAGAAACCAAGGATATGATCAATACGGAAAGTATCGAAATAATGGGACATCTGTGCGAAACGTTTTTTCCACCAATCGAAATCGCTCCGTTGAATGGTATCCCAGTTATAAGTTGGTAACTCCCAGTTCTGACCCTTCACGGCGAACATATCAGGAGGTGCACCGGCTTGCCTGTTCAGGTTAAACAATTCCGGATTCACCCAGGTGTCCACCGAATTGCGGTTTACACCAATCGGGATGTCACCTTTCAATACAACGCCATTCTCATGTGCATAATCATGCGCTTCCGACAATTGAACATGCAAATGGTACTGAATGAAATAATTTACCACCACTGCATCATAATGCGTATGATCAGGAGAACACAATTTCTTCAACTTTTCTGCATCGAAAACAGCATATTCTTTCCATTTCCGGTAATCAGCAGTTCCGTACAAATCCCTGAGTACACAAAAAGCGGCATAAGGTTCGAGCCAATATTTGTTTTCTTCAAAGAAAGTTTGAAACGATTTATGCTTTAAAAACTTATTTTGTTGAATCTGACAAAGAGCTTTGGCGTATTCCAGTTTAAAATTTACTACTTCCAAAAATTCTATTAAATCTTTGGCATTCAGTTCAACTTGTTTTTGTTTGTATGCTTTTTGCAAGGGATGTGCAGCCGGCAATTTCCCCATAGCCGGTAAATTCAGGAAAAGCGGATTCAGTGCAAAAGCAGTAATCGCTGCATAAGGGAGTACATCCGCATCAGTATGAGTACCAATGGTATCGTTCAACGGCAGAACCTGGATTAGTTTTAACCCAACCTTTGTTGCCCAATCAATGAATAACTTTAAATCCCCAAAATCACCCACACCAAAACTTTTCTTTGTACGAATGCTGAAAACAGGTAAACCTACCCCGGCGCCACGGAATTTTTCACCATCCATTCTGACAAAACCATCATGATGTATGACCTTGCTTTTTTTATCATTCATGACGTAAGTTACCCGATCCGGTCCACTTTCAAAATAACAAAACCGTTTATCTTCCGCATCATAAAAACCATATTTATAATGCACTTCACCCTGATATTTCGACAAATCCAGTCTGACTTCCCAGCCTCCATCCGTTTTGGTCAAAAGAGTAGGATGTTGAGTTGACCAATTGCCAAGAACTTTACAATTACCTACAACACATAACACCTGATTCTTATGTAACAACGGAGCTTTCACACGAAAAACATGGGTGTATTTTGCCGGGCACTCAGCTTCTGTCGCCGGATGTTCGTCTTTTAGCAGCACTTCCTTAAAAGGCGCAGTCAGAAAAGTATTCTCAAGTGCATTGGGAGCATTCCATTGATCATAACAAAACAAATAACCAATACTGTTGTTATCCATATCAATCTTCCGTCCTGCATTCCACTCTTCAGTATATTGTCCGGTATTTTCATTCAGTAAAATATATTTATACTGAAGATTCTTTAATTCATCGGTTGACACATCCGCTGCACCTGACCAGTTTTCAGGAAAGGCGAAACTCAGGCTAAGCGCTTTAGTAAAATCGCCATTACCTAAAGCCGGTATATTTCCTGAAACTAATAATCGTTGTCCCCAATAAGTATGGTATTGAATTTTAAAATGTATCTTCATGGATCATTAACTTTAACAATGTATTAAAACTTTCAGAATCAAATGATTTCTGATGTTTCAGATTCAAAAATATACTGAAAAGAAGCAATAACGATTTAAATGGTAAAAAAAGTGATAAAAATACATTTCAAACGTTTGCAAAAATCAACAAAAAAATTAAAAAAATAATTTGAAAATCTTTTAGGGATTTAAGGGATAAAATAGTACTTTTGTAAAAAAAATATAAAAACTTTTTTTACGCAAATTTCATGACTGCACCAACGTCACAATTCAAGGTATTTTCAGGCACAAACAGCCGATATCTTGCAGAAAAAATCTGTAAAAGTCTGGGCTCTCCTCTCGGGAATATGATTGTTGAACATTTCGCCGACGGAGAGTTTGCCGTTTCTTATGAGGAGTCAATCCGTGGACAGTACATTTATCTAATTCAGTCAACCTTCCCGAATTCCGACAATTTAATGGAATTGTTGTTGATGATAGATGCTGCGAAAAGGGCATCTGCTTATAAAATCATCGCTGTAATTCCCTACTTCGGTTGGGCGCGACAGGACAGGAAAGACAAAGCCCGTGTCTCTATCGGAGCTAAACTGATTGCTGATTTATTGAGCGTAGCCGGAATCGACAGGGTAATTACCATGGACTTACATGCCGACCAAATTCAGGGCTTTTTCGATGTGCCGGTTGACCATTTGTATGCATCACGTATTTTTATACCCTACATTGAATCACTTAAACTTGAAAATCTGGTAATTGCATCTCCGGATGTGGGCGGTTCAAAACGTGCAGGCACTTATTCCCGTCATTTAGACGTACCTATGGTATTATGTCACAAAACCCGTGAAAAAGCCAATGTGGTAGGTGAAATGCGCATCATCGGTGAAGTGGAAGGCAAAGATGTGATTATTGTGGATGATATGGTTGACACTGCCGGTACATTGTGTATGGCAGCCGATTTAATGATGGCAGCAGGTGCCAAGTCGGTTCGGGCAATTGTAACACATGGCGTTATGTCGGGACCTGCTTCTGAAAAAATCATGAAATCTGCTTTAAATGAGATTGCTTTTACAGATTCCATTCCTTTCGACTGTAAAAGATGCGAAAAAGTTAAAATTCTTTCTTGTGCTGATATGTTTGCAGATACAATTGAAAGGGTTCAGACACACCGTTCAATTTCGGAGCAGTATATAATTAAATAATGATATCTTATAAGCATTACAAAGGGGCTATTCCTATAGATTAGGTAGCCTCTTTTTTTTACGAAAAATCAAAGATTGTTGCGTATAAAAAAAGAAGCTGATCTAATGAAACAGCTTCTTTTTTGATATTTACAGCATTTGTAAATGCTCTTATGAAGTCATCACTGACTCCGTATGAGCGGAAGACGGGGCTCAAACCCGCGACCCTCAGCTTGGAAGGCTAATGCTCTATCAACTGAGCTACTTCCGCAAAAATTCACAACTGCACTTTCACTCAGTTGATAGAGCATCTTATTGTCTATCTTTTGGCAACTGAGCTACTTCCGCAATTTCAATATGCCAATATTCTAATGTGCTAATATACTAATGTGGCAATTTCAGCAATTGGCTAATTAATATTGGCACATTGGCATATTAATTAATTAGCATATTAATTTCGTGGGCAGTGAAGGATTCGAACCTCCGAAGTCGAAAGACAGCTGAGTTACAGTCAGCCCCAGTTGGCCACTTTGGTAACTGCCCTTTAAAAGCGGTGCAAAGATACTATTTTTCTTTATTTCTACCAAACAATATTAGCCATTTTTATGGCAGTAATTGCAGCCTCCACGCCTTTATTTCCGTGAATTCCACCAGCTCTATCCAGTGCTTGTTGCATTGTATTGGTAGTGAGCACTCCAAAAATAACCGGACAAGCATTTTCGATTGTATTGAGTACTGTAATTCCCTGTGTTACGCCCTGACAAACATAGTCGAAATGCGGTGTATCTCCCTGAACAACACAACCTAATACAATGATTGCATCGTATGTTTTTTTCTCCCTATTTTCAGATACAAAATATTTCGCAGCATAAGTCAACTCAAACGTCCCTGGTACATGTACCACGTTAATGTTTCTTTTCAACACACCATTGCTGGTTAAACTTTCAATAGCGCCTTTCAGTAATGCATGTGTAACCTGTGGATTCCAGTCAGCAACTGCAATCGCGTAACTTTGTTTTTCTAGAATTTCTTTTGACGGGAGTAAGTCCGGATCGTAATCTGAAAGATTTTGATATTGAGTAGCCATTAGCAATTACTGGAGATGGGTAATGTATTTATCAACATCTTGACCTTCCTGACTTAACGGGTATTTATCCTTGATGGTCTGATAGTTTTGTAATGCCTTTTCTTTTTCTCCCGTTGATTCGAATAGTAAAGCTGCCTTTTTCAAATACACAGGAGCTAATACTTCATTTTCTGATTCTGCTGCTTTACTGAAGAAACGAACTGCTTTGTCAGTTTCACCAAGTTCAACATAACAATCTCCAATTAATCCAAGTACCGTGATTGAAAAATATTGGTCATCTGCATCATATCCTGATAAATACTTGATAGCGTCTTCATATTCACCCAAATGATAATGACAAATACCTGCATAAGCCATGGCTAAATTTCCTGAAGCAGTAAAGCTATAGTCTGAACTAATGGCTTCGAATCCAATTGATTCAAATCCATCACCTTCCAGGGCAAGCAAAAATGAATCTTTTGCAAAATACTGTTGAGATTTATACATTTCATTGGCTGCCTCAGCACTACGGGGTTTCACATAAAAATTATTGATTGCCAGAAAAGCCATCACCAATACAGCAACAATTCCTAATCCATAGAGAATTTGTTTCTGGTACTTTTCAATAAATGCTTCTGAAGCAGTTAACGCATGTTCTACATGCTCAAATTCATCCTGTTTTTTTACGGCTTTCTTTGACATAACAATCTATGATGATAAGTTTTATTCTTAATTATAATAAATTAAACGGCAACAAAAGTAGCTATATTTTTTGAAATTGCGAAATTATTATACTGTTTTTTCACATAAAACACAGATAGCAAAAATAAATCAAAAAATAGGTGAAAAAACCATGTAAACAGAACCATTTTCGGTAGAATAATGTTATATTTGCATCAGAAAAGAAATGGCCGCATTGTTTAGAGATTGGAAAACTCAACACTAAATTTTAAACGAGTCATGTCGGTTTTCAATGGCGGGCTGCGCCTTAGGGTAAGTCTTCGACTCAGCAGATTACAAAGAAAACAAGCATCTCAAATCCTGTCATCAGGAGTTTTCTCAACAAAAAGCAATGCGGTTCTTTTCTTTTGTAAACAACTATACGGTTTTAAATCCGACATAAAGTAAAAATCCCGGTAATGACATTTAAATCATTCCGGGATTTTTACTTTGAGCCTCTTGTCGGATTCGAACCAACGACCCCGAGATTACAAATCACGTGCTCTGGCCAACTGAGCTAAAGAGGCAGGTGGGTAAGCGCTCCACATCGCACCGCTACAACCAAATACCCTTGCTGCGGTCAGGCCCTGGGGGAGTTCAATGGGAGCTGGTCGTATGGGACTTACCCGGCGCAAAAGTACTGCTTTTTTACGAATCTGCAAATTTAATCATTCAATATATCCAGCATTTTATGCTACTTTGCTCATTATCAAAATTAAAAAAAACAAAAAAAACCGGACTGTAAAGTCCGGTCACACTGTCTGCCGGTGAAATTATGTCAGTGTTTACCAGCAAACTGTTTATAATTAATCTTTCAGGCAATCACATCCGTCCTCAACTTCAACCACTAAGTCATCCAAACAAACATATTTCGGAGTATTTACACCCAAAAGACCTTTATCACTCGAATCAAAGGTAAATATCAATTTTTCAACCACGCCAAATGAACTTAGTGAAACTTTGGTCCAGTCACGTACAATCAACGATTTACCATCTCTGAAATCAGCCAGATAAAATTCTACCGTACCCGTATGCGTGTTACCTGCATATCCCTTGATAATCACTTTGAACCAATCGTTTTCCGTAAATTTTTTAGAAAAATCACTTCCATTCAACAGGTCATAATAAGCATACGTTGAATTAGTAAGCATTACGCTTTTAACTTTCTGATAACTATTTATGTAAGGAAGATGAATTTCTGCAGAATCGTAGGCTAATGCAAATTTTGCAGAACCACCCGCACCATGTCCGGCTATTACACTATATTGATTAGCATATCCAGGCGTTACACTGTCGATGCGTGATGAAACGGCAAAACCTCCCCACGAACTGTAATCCCATTCTGCATTATATGTATAGAAATTAATTAAACTAACAGAGCCTGAAAAAATTCCTTTTATGTAAGTCCCATCAATCAATGTTCCTGATTTGTCTGAACCATTCTCATAGCCCGACTCATCCAATACAACATCTTCAAAATCATTTACTAATAAATGTCCTGTTTCCGGTTCGCAAGCTACAAATAAAACCGCTGCAAAAAGTAATACTAAATTTTTTTTCATTTCTTTATTCATTTAAATTATTAATAGTCAAAACACACGTGCATACGACTCTTCTTCTAACTGAAAATGAATAAAAAAATAGATGAAAACTTTTGATTTTCCTCTGTTTGCTGTAACTCCCGAAAGCAAAAAAGTCGTATTGAATCAGGCAGGTCTTCTGACTTACTCCTATTTTGAACGCCTTCCCGGCAGCCCTGTTATAATGCTGAAAGAAATTAATCTTTCATTTGATAACCAGGGTGGTTTCCCAGTGGCAAAGAGTTGTTCAAAACATCGATCCGGAGCATACAGCAGCGGGTACTGTTACGGATTCTCACCGTATTCCCTTTTATCAGCATAATGACATTATACCGATACCAGATTCAGTTGCAAAGATACATATTTTTTTAAATTCCAACTTAATTTTTGTACTTTTGCATCAGTTTTTTGAGCATGGGAAGAATATTAGCCATAGATTACGGTCAGAAACGAGTGGGCTTAGCGGTAACAGATCCGCTGAAAATCACTGCCAATGCATTGGACACTGTTCCGGTACATGAAATTTTTGACTATCTAAAAAAATACCTGGGAAAAGAAGATGTCGAAAAAATTGTGGTGGGTCTGCCCCGACAAATGAGTGGTGAATTCTCTGCTTCCATGCAATATATCGAACCCTTTGTAAAAGGTCTGCAGCGCACTTTCCCCGATAAAGAAGTCATCTATGTGGATGAACGCTTCACTTCTTCAATTGCTCAAAAAGCTATCCTGGAAGCCGGTTTAAAAAAGAAAGACAGGCAAAACAAAGCGTTGGTTGACAAAGTGGCGGCAACCATTATTTTACAAACCTATTTAGCATCAACACCATGATTTTACCCATTTATACATACGGAAACGCCGTTTTAAGAAAACATACAGAAGAAATCGGACCGGATTATCCGGAACTGAAAAAACTGATTGAAAACATGTTCGAGACCATGTACCATGCTGATGGGGTGGGACTGGCTGCTCCACAAGTAGGATTACCCATCCGGTTGTTGGTCATCGATTTGGCTCCATTGAAAGAGGACAATCCTGACATTGGCAATTTTAAAGTAGTCATGATTAACCCGGTTATGCTCGAAATGAGTGAAGAAGAAGTGGACGGTTATGAAGGATGCTTAAGCATTCCCGGTATTAGCGAAAAAGTGGTTCGTGCCGAATGGATTAAAATTCAGTATTATGATGCTGATTTCAAACAACATACAGAAGAATTTGAGGATTATATTGCCCGGGTTATTCAGCATGAATATGACCACCTGGAAGGTAGTCTATTCACCGATCATGTAAATCCCCTGCGTCGCCAGATGATCAAATCAAAACTGAATAACATCGCCAAAGGGAAAGCGCAGTGTGATTATAAGATTAGATAAAAGCAAATTAGATAAAAGCAAATTAGTGAATAGCAAATTAGTGAATAGTGAATAGCCTCGGGTTTTTACCTGGGGAAAATAAAAATTATAATACCATGCTACACCGATTATCCGATTTTATCAGCCGCAAACCCATCTGGGGATGGGTATTGTTTTTCTCGATTATGCTGGTGGTGTTCCTGATTGGATTGCTGGCGGCTTCCATTACGGAACGTAGGGCAGAAATAGCCAGTGTGTTCAACAACCGCCGGGTGGAAATCAAGGAGTTTGAAAGCCGGAGTGATGTCTGGGGAATCAATTATCCGCGTGAGTATGAAACTTGGAAACAGACTGCTAACATGGATTTCAAGAGTAAACACATGGGCAATATGCCGGAAGATGTGCTCGAATCGCGTCCTGAAATGGTGGTGCTGTGGGCCGGTTATGCTTTCGCGATGGATTACATGGCACCGCGCGGTCACATGAACGCTGTGGATGATGTGCGGAATACCTTGCGTACCGGCTCTCCGGATCCGAATACACACGAAGGTAATTTGCAACCGGGAACTTGTTGGTCGTGTAAAAGTCCCGATGTGCCCCGCATGATGCACGAAAAGGGCATCACAG
>JAQWCZ010000053.1 GCA_028705705.1 Paludibacter sp. | reverse complement strand
CAAAACTACTATTAATGAGTTGACTAATCTTTTCTTCTGTTGACATCTCGTTAATCAATTCGTCAATTCTGCTTTCCAGCAAAGATTGCCCATTGATTTGCGAAAACGGCAATAAAAGCAAGAATGAATATATTAATAATAATCTGGACGAAATTTGTTTCATGTGGTTTTATTTTCATAAATATTGCTTACAGGCGATAATTATCATTTTTTTTGGACTCTATTAAGACTGAGAGAGATTTTTGAAAATATGGACAATTTAAATTCTCACGATGTTTTCAACATTTATCATTCATCAATACATCCTTATAGTCACGGCTATACATTATTTAACAACCGCGACTCTCTGATTATCTTTATTCAAAATACCTAAAAACATATTTGTTTGCTGCCCTGCTGATTTAATTGAGAAATCATACTCACAATACATCGATGATTTCCCGGAGACTCTTTCCATACGCTTCATTCCCATTTCTTCCACTTTTTCGTTATTCAAAGGAATTTTTGCATGAAATTGATAATAAAATGTGTCTGGCACTAAAATATTAAAATAATAAATCAGTGAGTCTGTATAGCATTTGCTTTCCTGTATTGAACTAAGATTAGAACCTATAATAGGCGAAATAGGGTCACAATGAGAAGAACCCACAACATATACACACTTCAAATAACTTTTAGTTTTGAGTAACATATGCCTATTTTCTGTTCTATAATATCCTACACGGATATGACTCCATTTGTCCGATATAATAAAATCCTTAAAAACGCTTGCCGTATCCCTGTCCGATATTTCCTTAATCTCATACTGATAATCAATAATACCTTTGTTATATAACAATAACCGCACAGAGTCCTCATTGTAAACATTGGTCGATTTTCTATAGATTTTAGTTTTGTCTGTCAGTAATACCTTACCAATATCATCTAAAACAGTATCGTGTTCAATGCGTTGCAGATTTTCCAGCTTACGAAGTGTATTGAATCTATCAATTAACAATTTACTTTGTTTATGATTCACTAAGAAATCAGATTGAACAGATTTCTGATTTTGAGACGATGGACTATAAATCCAGATCATTATCATCAGCAGCACTATAATGGAAAAATATGTTGCTTTCATAACCCGCTCCACCTGCCCCATTAAATCATTCGTATATAATCAATGTTATTAATTGCATACTATACTTAATCTTTCTTGTATGATACAGGAATATTAAGCAATGGAAGTTGTGATTCTTTCAAACCCAGTAGTTCCTTTATCAACTTTCTATTCATTCCTGACCGGGGCCTGCCGGTCAGGCCAATAGAAGTGCAACATAACAGAATGTTTTGAGCCACGATACCGGCATCAATAGCGGCCCATTCGGATTTTTGCAAATTATCTCCTGTACCGAATCTGGATATATCCGAGACCAGCAAACATATTATGGGTGGATTAGAACCAGCCTCATCCCCTGAAAATATTACACGGTTATCCCCTTTAGCAACCAATTCAAGTATATGACTTTGTGCATTGTACAAATAAACTCCTGTTTCATTGAAAATAAAAACATCGATATCTTGTGCATTCATCGCTGATGAGGCTGTCCTCTTCCCAGTCTCTGGTCTGTTAATGCCATTTGCAGCCCAAAGCAAATCGGACATATCCTGATGAGAAATGCTTGTTGTATCGAATTCGACAACTGATACTCTGAGAGATAAAGCGCTCATAACAGTTAAACCTCTGTCTGTATCCGGTGCGTTTAGTACAATTATATCTTTATTTTGTGTAAACACATTTATTACTAATACCAAACACAAATACATCAAAACCTTTCTCTTCATTTATCTGTTTTTTTTCAGTGATTAAAATGGTCAATAAATATCTTCTATGTCTAAAATCAGCCCTATTTATACCCATTTAATAATGATAAACACATTGACATCACGATCATGCTTGCCGGCTAATTAATCAAATAATACTATTTACTTAACAATTAGTTTTCCCCTTAATATCTCTTGATCTTTACAAATTGAGACAATATATAAACCACTTTTCATAATAGCAGGTAATACAAATTCTCCATTTACAACTGTATTACTACTAGTTAATTCCCCTTTTAAGTTATAAATCTGTATTACTCCATCTTCACAACCATTAACAGTAATAGTTTCACCAGCTTTTACCGGATTAGGAGCAATTTGGAGATTATTTGAATTTTCGACTTCAGACAAACCATTTATTGGTGAAGAAAAATTCCAAAATTCAATTTCGGCAATGTTACAATAACCATTTGCCGGACTTAAGTAGCGAACAAATCTGTAATTGACATTTACGTTTACACTATTCCAGGTATAACCCGGGGCAGAAGGAATCGTATAAATATTCGTAAAATCAGCCCCGTTATTTGAACCCAGAAAAGCTCCTCCTATCATTCTTAATGCATTGTTTTCTCTTGGAAAGAATTTAATCTTTGTTATGTTTTGTGAGCTGCCAAAATCTAATTGGATATAAGCACCTGAAGCATCTACGGCATCAACAAATGATTCGATATTACCATCAAAAGCATTGTGCCCATCATTACCACAACAATATGGGTCAAAATTATCACTTTGTGTACCTATTAATAAAGTTTCGCCGACTGTTTGACTTACCGTAACATCACAGGTTGCTGTTTTATTTCCATTGACTGCTGTTGCCGTTATTTTTGCTGTTCCGGGAGTTCTACCCATCACTAAACCTGATTGATTAACAGTTGCTACAGTTTCATTATCGGAACTCCATATAATCGCTTTATTACAGATATTATCTGGTAAAACATTAGCTGTAATATATTTTGTCCGGTTTGTATATATATTAGCAGAAGCCTGGTCAAGTTCTATAGCAGAAACCGAAGAATCACTACAGTTCACTGTAATGGGAGACGCGTTAAACAACCAGCTAACCAAATCGCTGGAATTATATGCATTGACCCAACTAAAGTGTCCCTGATCAGTGTATTCTGTATAAAACGGGGTTCGGTTATTGGGTCCTTGTGCATTTATTGCATTTACCATATCACGTGAACCTGATACCGGAACAATCGGGTCATCGCTACTGTGAAAAACACGAAGTGGTAAGGTTGCGATTAATGAAGCTTTTGAAGGATCACCCGCGCCACAAATAGGAATGGCTGCCTTAAACATATCGGGATAGCGAAGAATAAAATCCCAGGTACCGTAACCACCCATTGAAATGCCTGTTATATACAAACGAGTCGCATCAATATTGTACTGTGTTTGTAGCGTTTCAAGTATGTCTTTTACAATCTTCAATTCAGTACTCACAGGAACATTATCAATACTGTATGAGCCATTGGACCAGTTCGTATTGACCCACTGAGCATTGGATGGACACTGAGGAGCAACTACAAAACAAGGGAATGCTGCTTGATTGGCGTTTTCTGCCCATAACGCGGCTCCCCGGTTAGCCGTTAATTGTGCATTATTATCCGTTCCCCTTTCCCCTGCTCCATGTAAAAATAATACGAGTGGATAACTGGTGTTTGAATCATAACCGGAAGGAATAAAAAGACGATAGGGCATTGTATAACCTGCAATACCAGCATTGGAATGGGACTTATATTCAAAGGTCTGTCCGTGTAAGAAAGTGATACAGGTCACATATAAACATAAAAATAAAAAATATCTTTTTTTCATATAATTTAAATGATATTGATTTAATAGATTAGCCCATTAGTGTCCCAACTTTGTGGGACACTAATGTTATCTTCTATGAAAATATTTTACTTTGAGATTACAACTTTCTTTGAATCAACTTTATTTCCGATTGCAACCTGAAGAATATAAACACCACCGGGAAGTTTCGAAGTATCAAAACTTACAACACCATCTTTCTCATAGCCACTTGATTTAACATGCATAACCATTTCTGAGAGTGAATTATAAAGGCGTATATCGACGTCGCCTTTATCCTGTATATCAGAAAGTTTAACATAAAAAACATCATTTGCCGGATTCGGATATATTTTTGCCAGATCATCAATTTTAGTTATCTCAACACCAGTTGAACCTACAGTTACATTACACTTAGCAGAGAATAAACCATCTGCTGAAGTGGCAGAAATTACAGCCGTTCCATTACGTACACCCGTTACCAATCCGTTAGCACTAACCGTTGCAGTAGCTTTTCTGGATGAATCCCAGCTTATTCTTTTGTCCGTTGCATCGATTGGCAGAATAGACGCGTTTAACTGATAAGTCTGACCCACATCCACCGTTATATCATTCATATCCAGATGGACAGATTCAACATTAATAAATGGTGAAAAAACCATGATCTTCATCAAATCAAGATTGGGTGCCCAATGAGCATAGGACGTTAACCTGATAAGATTTCTACCTGCATTTAATTTAACAATCACGTAATTGGGATCGTCTTGATAATTAAACCAGGTCATGTCTGGCAATCGTTTTAATTCAAAAGTGGCTTTCTTCTCCCCATTTACATCGATTTGCATTGGATAGGTAAATGTCTCTTCTGTGGCATAATGACAAACAAACCGATAAAGTGTATCAGCAGGCAAATCCACTGTCCATTCCATATAACCAGGCATCATTGTTCCAAACAAAAATCCGGAGAGATCCAAATTGCCTTCTCCATAAAAGAATAAATAGCCAATACCCATATCTGCTTCTTCAACATCAAGTAAACGACTCCAGCCATCATCTGTTTTCATTGTTAATTTATTACTGAATCCGGATTGATTTCCAGCAAGATCCGCTGCTCTTAAGGAAAATTCATAGGTTGTATTGGGCTCTAGTCCTGTAATTTTATACAACATCCAATTGCTTTGAACAGCAATCCCCATATATTCATGAGCAGGAATACTATCTTTTAACAATACACCTTTATTATACAATTTATAATATGCGACATCACTATTATCAGAACTGGTACTCCAGTTTATTGCAATTTCTGATGAAGATCGTTGCGTTGTTGCATATAGGGTCGGTGTAGTTGGTGCCTGATTATCAGCCAGTGTCGTAACTGTGATTGAACTTGGTTCTGATGCGTTACCTGCATAATCGTATGCAACAAGTTTTACTTCATAACTTGTAGATGGCAATAATCCATTAAAAGTATAAACAGTTTTTTCTGTTGGTTTAAAACCCAATTTTTCATTATTCAGATACACATCATAACTTGTAACTCCTACATTATCGATTGCTGAATCCCAGACCAGGTTAATGCTTGAAAGAGTTTTTTCTGTAACTCTTAAATTGTTTGGTTTAGATGGCGCTGTCATGTCCAAAGGCAGCGTTTCTACTTCTATAGTATCTGAACTACTTTCATGTCCGGCGAAATCTACAGATGAAACGGATATGCTGTAAGTCGTCTGTGGTTGCAGACCCGTAATATTATAGGTCGAATCTCCCACCGCCTGCACATTGGATTTGATGCCATTTGTATAGATATTATAACCTAACAGGCCTGTAGCATCAGTAGACTTATTATATTTAACTTTTATCGTGTTTGATGTTCTCGAAACCAGTTGCAGTTGCGTAGGTTTTGTTGGAAACTCATTGTCATTTACATAGGGATTCCAACGGAAAATAACCGTTTTTGCAACTAAATCATCCTCCCGAAAGACAAGATATTCACCATTACTTCTTTGCGACACATTTAACCCCCATGGTATATCAATCCAACCAAGTTGTCCTAATGAAGTAGGAGCCATATTACCTACTTTTGTTCCATCTTTAGCACTAAAGACATCTACACTCCAGGCTTTCTGATCACCTGCATAAGGAAGAAAAAAGTAATCGCCACGTCCACCAATGCCATTGTATTCGGTATTATATTCCCTGACCCATTTAGCGACTCTGTTTCCTTTATTCCAATTTGGATAAACTGCATATACTGGCCCAACATTATAAGAGTTATTAAGCGTATTACTATTACCGGTAATGTACATCATATCGATAGAACTATCATAAACCACTTTTTTAATCTCGGTAAAAGGAGTTGGTCTGTCCTGATTTACAATATTTTTAAAGCTATAAACCGGATTTCCAATTGCATCAAGACCCTGGCATTCAAAATAATTAAGACTTCCTGCTAAATAGATATTTCCACTATCATCCACATTTGCTAATGCAATTTGATATGGAACTGCCTCGTATTCTTGTTCTTCATACTTACCATTTCCATTTTTATCGCGCCAAATAAACGATCCCATTTTGGGTTGTTTGGGTGGCCACTCACCAGAAGGACCATAACCAAAACGGGTATGCGTCATAACAGCACCACAAGGTATAGCAATTTCGCCATCCGTTTCTTCATTAAATCGATAAATAAATATAAAACTACTATACATTTCGCCCACAAACATAAATTTATGACCATCAATCCATTTTACCCATACACCGCCATCAAGAGCAGTATGTAAACGAGCATCTTCAGGATATTTAACTGGGTCTATTGTACAAGCCACATATTCCGCTTCCTGTCCGTTTTCTTTTGAATAATCCATGAAATAGCGCTCCTCACAGGAATAAATATGATTTTCATTTCTTGGATCTGCATCTGCCATATCAACAAATGCCAATCCATATTTTTGCCAGATCAAATTTCTATCTTTATCAAACCGTCGAATAATTGCACCCTCAAGGTCTGTTATGACATGCAAATTATCAAGTGAATCTGTTCCTGCATAAACAATTCCACTGAATTTATCCGGCTTCACCTGACCCGGAATCCCCGCGCCAATTCCACCTTTCTGACCAAATGTTTCTACAAGGACAGGGGTACCTGAAATGTCATAAAAAAAGACTTGTTGATTTGTGCCGTTATCTCCAACAATCAATTGTCCTTTTTTACTAATTTGCAGTGAGCGTGGGTCGGAAAAGCCAGTAATTACTTTCCCAGTGGGTTCTCCCATAGCATCAAACTGAATAATTCTTGGTTCATTATCCTTATTTGCACCTTGTATTACCCATACATTACCATGATCATCGGGGGTTGCATAGTACGCGCGTGCAACAGAGATTGTTTTCAAAAAATTTAAATCTTTATCATAGACATACACCTTATTTTGTTGATAAACTGCTGCTACTACGTATAGTTCGTTGGCACTTACACCGGTTATACCCATGGCTTTTCTAAACCCATCTGCCTGTTCCGGCTTAAGTGAGAAAGCATAGTCGCCCTCAGTTTTAGTTACTGAAAGCCCGGATATACTAACTGACTTCACGGCAACAGATGTATTCTTAATGGAGCGTTTTGTGATATAATCTGTTCCTGAATTATAAACAAAATTGAGATTCATTCCTACATTTGTTCCTGCAGAGCGGTTGTTCCATTCTAAATTGGTCACATTCCCATCTGTATTGTATATACCCAATCCACGACCTCCTTCGTCCCAATAGCATACTCCGGCAGTAATCCCGGCCTGATTAACTGTTGCGCCAATCATATACATTTGTGTGAACGTTTTCCAGGTACCACCCGAATTGGCAACCCAGGTAGCTTTATAATCTAATTGTCCATAAGACATTATGGAAGTTGAAATCATAAGGCTCAATACAGTTGCCTTAAAAAGCTTTTTTCTCATATGAATTAAATTTGATGGTTTTTTGCTGGTTCAAGTCCGGGTTTACATGGAGAATCTATCTCTTGCAATACCAAACATGCGATAACTTTATTTGTTTGTGAATCTTTTAATTGAATTTAATCGGTCATAATATTATAACTACATAATAGTTATACTTTTATGACTTTGGTACTCAATTGAAGAGTTAAACTTTGAAAATATGTATAAAATAAGTATTGATTAACAAAAAGAAAGTTTGTATTTATCTCCATAAATATTCTTATGCAACACATTTATTTCTTTATGGCAATCTATCAGATCAGTGATTACAGTTAATAAGCATTAGATTTTAATAAAAAAGGAAGGTTGTAAGCCTTCCCTTTACAAAATTTCCCATTTAAGCATTAATAAACCACAATCTTTTGTACACCTAAATTGTTACCTGCCTGATCTTTTGCTTTAATCATATAAATCCCTTTTTCTATTGATGGTAAGGATACAACAGCGTTATTATATCGGGTCGGGATAAGTTGACCTGCAACATTGTATACTCCTACAGAAGAAACTAAAACACTTGATGTGATTCTAAGTTCATTGTTTGTAGAACTATAAATAGCATTAAAATCTGCGGACTTTGGCACATTAACAGCATTTGGACCTTCTACCAATTGAAAAGTCCCATAATAATTAGAATTAGAATATTCTTGATTTGAGTAACCTAAAAGGCATAAGGTTCCTTCACGAACATACAGAGCAGGACTACCAGTTTGAGTTAATCCGGCAACGTCCAGGTTAATATCTCCAGCAAATTTTTTATTTAACCCGTAATTTGTTTCACTATTTCCATTTGTCACGATATCTTTTTCCATATACACTTCCATATCCCAACCATCTGATGTTTTTCTGATTGCCCAAAAGAACAAACTTTCATCCCAGTTTTCCGAGTCGTACCCATAAACCTTATAATCCGGATGAGATCCTACGGCTGAACCTGATTCAAAATCACGCGGTTCAGGATAATTCGCAGCAGGATCAGTCATACCTACCATGGCAGGTATTATAATCTGAATTTTACCTGTTTCTCCCCGGGCTTTCGAAAAATAGAATTCAATAGCATCGTTTTCCCATGCCCAGCCGGTATCGTTATAGCGAACATACTCATCTTTTACCGATATGTACATGTACACTCCATCATCGGTCCATAGTGCCCTATAAACAGCATAGGCATAAGCTTCTGTTTGCGGATATTTGCTTAAATCTAAAACACTGTTTGGATAATTTGCCAAATGCGATATAGGTGTTGCAACGGCAGAAGTCCATGCCTCTTCCGCAACAGCATCAACTGTAATTGGAGACTCAGTTCTCACTATGTTGTAAATGGAATCTTCACCCAAATAGTCAGATCTGTTAATTTTAATGTAACTTGCACAACTTCCTGTAGTTGTATAATCAGGCTCTGGTTGAGCACTTAAGACCAGAGAGCCAAATAATAACGCCGAAATAAGTAATTTTTTTGTTTTCATCTCATCATTTATTAAAGTTAATAATATAAAAAATTGTCGTTAATAATTGGGGTTTTGTGTTTTCAAACCTGAGTTTGAATCAAATTCTGATTGTGGAATTGGTAAACATTCGTTCTTATTTTGTTTATAACCATATTTTGCCCATTCCTGATTCGCTATATTCCACCTGCGATAGTGGAACCATATTTTGCCTTCCATGCAAATCTCAAGATAAGTTTGATTGATAATTTCTTTCATCACATCAGTTGGTGCCAAATCCACATCAGAAGGGGAATTGTAAGGTAATCCATTAGCTCGTCTTATCAGCTTATTCAGGTACTCAACTGCAACATTATCTTTATCCAGCTTGTGCATTACTTCTGCATAATACAGATAGACATCGTCAAGACGCATAATCCTGAAATTCTGGCTCATAAATCCATAATTACCCATCCCCGCACCCTGAGCATCATCAACCTCAACACTATCAGATATATATTTTCTGACACCATAACTACTGTAATCAAATAATTTTCTCTCCCAGGTATTTTTGGCCGAATTATATTTGTATATTGAGTCAACTTTAGGTGTAAACACTGTAGCTGCTAAACGAGGATCTTTGGGTGATACCGCATCCAAAAATATTCTTACTCCATTTTGATAGGAAACACCATCTTCTTTATAAAACGACGGGATAGTGGTGAAAGGTTGAATGACATCCAAAAATGCCTTCTTGCTTTCAAACGACTGTCCGATAAGAGGTGTACTGACACGAATTAACTCATCAACATATCCCTTCTGGACACTACCAACAACCCTACTTTTAACTGCCAATGCGTCGGCTAATGTTTTGTTACTAATAACGACAGATGAAGAAAATTTATCAACAGTTTCAGATCTTACTATCGAAGTCCCCCAGGATTGTAAAGCTAAAAGACGGTGAATGTAAGTTCCGTAACCATAACCAATACTCATATTATTAAAACCTACTTCA
>JAQWCZ010000052.1 GCA_028705705.1 Paludibacter sp. | reverse complement strand
CTGATTCCCAAATGAATTTTGGCTATTTTCGACAAAGCATCAATTCCTGTCTGAAAATCAGCCATCTGAGCACTCATCACGTAATCGTTATTGGGCGCAAGTGGTGCAGTATCAAATGCTGAAATGAATATCGCTTTCGGCGTTTTTCCCGGATTGGCAATTACATCGTACGGTCGTTGTTTTATATAAGGCCAAAGACCAGCCTGCTGTAACTTTGCAATTACATCTTCTGCTGTCATTGTCAATAAATCATTTTTGTCAAATGATTCATAAATCATCTTATCATCACGCTGGATAATAATACTGATGATTTTACGACGTTCACCACGGTTAATTGCTTTTACCTTTCCACTTACCGGCGAGACAAAATGCATCCCGGGAAATTGCTTTTCATGAAACACAGGGGTACCTGCTTTAACTTCATCACCTTCTTTTACCAGTAATTTCGGCGTAACTCCGTGATAATATTCCGGAATTAGCGCAAATTCTTTCGGAAGAACCGATGTACCGATCATCTCTATCGGCCTGCCATTAACCGGAATATTCAAACCACGTTTTATTTTAATCAGGTTTGCCATTTTTTATTTTTGTTTGTTGTTTATACCTTAATCGGGTTTGTCAGGCTGTATTTTTTAATAACTTTTCTTTACTAATACTTCCTTCTAAAAAACGCTGCAAAAATACAACTTTTTCAGCGGATATATACAATAAATAGCGAAAAATTTCTGTAATAACCAAATCATTGAAATACATTTATTTACAAACAAATATATACTATTAACACTTTAGTATCGTTGAATTTTAACGATTTTCTATTAAAAAACGACCACATTAAACACTTAACTTCTTACATCAACAGATTTAAAACAATTTTTAATATATTTGCGCGTTAAACAACAATACAATGAAGTATTTTTTTATATATACATTTATTCTGATAACTAACCTGAGTTTTGCGGTTCAGACATACCACACCTCTATTCTTGCACCGAACATCAAAACGCTTCAAATTGGTATTGAAGATGAAAAATTCGTTTTGCCGATAATAAATTTAAATGAACAACAGAAAATAGCCATTCGTTTTGATGAAATGTCGCACGACACCAAAAATTTCAGTTACACCGTTATACATTGCAATGCCGACTGGACACCATCTGACATTACCACCAACGAATATCTGAATGGTTACACAAACGGAAGCATCACCGACTACCAACATTCAGTCAACACCCATTATCTTTATACACATTATCGTTTTAACCTGCCAAACGACGATATGCAATTTAAAATCTCCGGAAATTATGTGGTTTTAATTTATGAAGACAATCAACAGGATAAACCGGTAGCACAGGTCTGTTTTTCCATAGTGGACCCGAAAGTAAACATAACTCCTACCATCAGAGCCAATACCGATATTGAAATCAACGGAAGATACCAGCAACTTGATTTCGAGATTTCGCTGAATGGTTATTATGTCCGTGATCCGATGACGGAAATTAAACCGGTTGTACGACAAAACAACCGAATTGACAATGAAGTACGGAATATCATCCCCAATTATGTCTCTAATTCCAAACTCACTTATATCAATAACAAAGCACTGATTTTCGAAGGCGGAAACGAATACCACAATTTCGACATTTCTTCTGTATATGCAGTAGGAAGAGGAGTTGAAAGGATTGAATTCAACGGAAATAATTATGAAGCGCTTCTTCTTCCGGATAAAATTCAGCGTGGTCATTACCTACATGATTTTGATGTGAACGGCAGATTCAAAATTAATAATCAGGAAGCTTTTGGAGACATACACACCGAAGCTGATTACATGCGTGTACACGTTACTCTGCCTATGCAACGTCCTTTTTTCGATGGACAGCTTTACCTGGGAGGAGAATTTAATTATAACCAGACGGATCAAAACTCAATGATGAGTTTTGACAACGAACTTAGTGCTTATACCCAAACGCTTTTATTAAAACAAGGTGGTTATAATTATCAATATTGGTTTATTCCTAAAGGCACAAACAAGACAACTGTTCAGCGAATTGATGGTTCACATTGGGAAACAAAAAACGAATATGCCATCTACGTTTACCACCGTGAATGGGGCGCGAGGTATGATAAATTGGTGGGAGTGAATATTAGTGAATAACGTAGAGGCGCAACGCTTACGCCCAAAAGTGAATTCATGAATGAATTCAATTACAACATGCGACGATACAACAATTACAACGAGATATTAAAACAGTTATTCAACAACCGGGTACAGAAGGTTTCCATCAATGCTGGTTTTACCTGTCCAAACAGGGATGGAAGCAAAGGAAGTGGTGGCTGTACTTATTGCAACAACCAGACTTTTGTACCAGGTTATTGTCAGCCGGTAAAGACCATCACCGAACAAATTGAAGAGGGCATCGTGTTTTTTCAAAAAAAGGAAAAATATCGAAATCAGGTTTATTTAGCCTATTTTCAATCATATACAAACACCTACGACAGTCTTAATAAACTGAAGTCGATTTATGAAGAAGCTCTTCGTCACCCGCGCATACAGGGCATAGTTGTGGGTACCCGTCCTGATTGTGTAAATAATGAAATACTGGATTATTTTGAGACATTATCAAAGCAAACTTATGTGATGATTGAGTATGGTATCGAATCCACGAATGATAAGACACTCCAATTAATCAACCGCGGTCATGATTATCAGTCTGCAATCGATGCCATTCACGCGACAGCAAAGCGAGGTATATACACTGCAGCTCACCTTATTTTAGGTTTACCCTGTGAAGATCGTGACACTATTCTGTCGCATGCCGACCAAATGAACAAATTGCCATTGACAACCCTGAAACTGCATCAACTACAATTAGTAAAAGGAACCATCATGGCTAAACAAGTACAAACACATCCCGAATGGTTTAATTTTTATAAAGTTGATGAATACATCGATCTGATTGTTGATTTTCTTGAAAGGTTGTCGCCTGAAATTGCCGTTGAACGTTTTGTGTCCCAATCCCCGAAGGAACTGCTTATTTCACCCGACTGGGGACTGAAAAACTTCGAGTTTGTTGCAAAAGTTGAAAAAAGGCTGAAAGAAAGGGAGACCTGGCAGGGAAGGAAGATGGTGGTTAGGGAATAGCGAATAGCGGAAAACGACCGGAGACCGGAGACCGGAGTCCGGAGACCACGTAGCGACCCAATCATTGCCGGATTAAAAAAAAATATTACATTTGCACTTCGAAAATAATGGCTCCGTAGTTCAGCTGTATAGAACGTCAGATTCCGGTTCTGAAGGTCTTGGGTTAGAATCCCAACGGGGTCACAAGAAATTAAATGCAAACTGCTGACATTCAATTGAATATCAGCAGTTTTTATATTAAGCCATGACACTGTCCAATAAATTGTGTAAATGAAATGTTTCCCTACACCCCTCCTATAAAGTAAGAATTCAGTTATATTATTTATAATGTATGAACAAATCTGAAGTTATACCTTCTTCTGAGTAATCAGAGCTTACATAATGCGAACTTTCAACCGAGGCAACAGTTCCGTCTGTATTATAATCGCTACGTTTAACTGTGTGAGCATTTATTTTTACAAATGCTTTTGTCTCACCAGTAGAAGGATAAGTATACTGTATTGCATCTCCAATAGCCTGTACTGAAACAGTTGTAGGATTAACAAGATTGAGGAAAGTTACATGTTGATATTCTTCCATCGTGCCCGTCATTCTACCTGTATTTATTTTCTTGGAAGGTAATTCCATCCAATCTTTTATATAGATTGATTGTTTGGTTTTTTGCTGAATATCCAAAGAGCTTGCCTTAAAATTATACACAATGATTTGTTCAATGTCATAAACGTTTAATCCGGAAGGTGCATTAATAACAGTCTCCTGATCAAAATGATAACTATAATTCACAGTAACCTGATAGCAAGAATCATTCAGTATGGCTCTGGAAGTACTGTAACTTAATTCTTTGTAATTTAAATCTGTATGATCAGATAAATACGAAAAATTCATCCGTCCGCTCAACACAAATGATCTTTTATTACCATTGCTATACGTGTGTATATTTTTATCTGAAACATTTGCCAGTGCAATATCCTGGATATTCATAACCGGTATTGCGGTTAACTTGAAAGAAGCTTCAAAGTCACTTGCCTTTGAAATTGTAGGATCTTGCTTATTTATAAACATAAGAAAGGATATATTACTGAATTCTTTTCTCGTTACATCTGTCGTTGGTTCAATTATAATACTATATGATAGTGAATCGGTGATGTCCACATATTGCATTTTTTTACTTTTAAAGTCGTAATATCCATAATAAACTTTATTGTCTCTATCCCAAGTATGATGCGGTTTGTAATTTACTACCACCGGAACATCGTTCGAAAAATTGTTCAACATCAAAATCTTTGACGACAAATAAGGTAGAGTCAAGCTTATTTCATCTTCTTTGACTATGTCTTCAATTTTATCCTTCTTGTCAAATCGATAGAAAATACTGGTAGCAAATTCATATTTTGAAGATGAATTTTCAATAATATACCCGTACGGATCATCTTTTTTCAAAACATTAAATTTGCTGTTACTTCCTTCAAAAATGTATTTTACAAAATTCTCGTATTCATCTCCAATCGTTGAATTCATCGAGAAAGCAATGTAATTGCTTAAATACTGTAGCCAACTTATACCGGTGCTCAATTCTTTTGTTTCTTTCAATAGTGCTACAGGATCTAATTTTTTCTCAGCCTGCGAATAGCTGCGCATGTAATGCAAGAACGTTCCAGCCAAATAACAGTAATGTACATTACCAAAAAAATTCTGAGTTGTAAATCCTTTATCCCAATAGTCCCAGGAGTTGGCTAAGAAATTAAATATAGAGTTTTCAGATTTACTACCGCTAAGCAGATAATTTTCAGATTCACTGATAGAAATAACCGACTCATCCCATACAAGACGATCGCTCAAATGTCCGTTTGCTTCCATCCAGAATATATTACCCGGTTGTGGAGTAACATAATCGCTTTGCGTATAATGCATATATTCATGTGCCAGAAGACTTCTCAGTTTTTCAGGTCCTTCCTCAATAGCACGATTGATAGTCATATATCCATTTTTCATGCCCAGTAGTCCAACTACACCATCATCTTCAATATTGTCAATATATACTGTAAATACCTGAGGCACATTAAATCCTAATTTCGTAAATTTGATAAGGATTTGAGCCATATAATAAGCCACATCTTGTACCATTATTGGTGCTCCTTGTGTATCCCAGGACTGTGTACTGTTTTTATATAAATTTATATGACCTTCATCCACATCCCTATAATAAACTCTCACATTGTATTTTTCCCATAAACGATCATAATCATCTTGGTCTTTTATAACTCTGACTTTGGTGAGGTGGTTGGTTTCAAAATAAAGCGCTGTATCTTGTAAACTTACATAGCTATTGTCATAAATTACCCATTTTTTGTTGACCTCGTCAAAATATGCAGCTTTGTAACTATGAATTTCTTTACTGTCAAATTTGGACTTGTCAATGGTATTCATCTTGATTAAAATAGGTCTGTCGAACACTTCACCAAAACTTACTGTAACATCATAAACACTTTCTCCTTGCAGTGTATCCGCCACAGCAGGTGCGTTGTCTGATTTAGAAATGGTCAGTCGAAAATCTTTATCGTGTATCCCCTGAGGTAGAGTAACTTCAATACTGTCTGTTTTTATGGTTTGTATAGCAGTGGCTGCATTGATTGTTTCATCATAAAGCACTTTACCAAAGGGATTTACTTTCAGCGTATCGCTGTAAAGTGGTTCACAGTTTATATCTTGCACATTGCAACGATAATATGCCGGTGTTTTGGGAGAAAGCACCAATTCTGAGGATTTTACACTAACAAGATTTGATTTCAAATCGTTTTGCTGCATTGTTTCTGAAAGATCATACCATGTTTTTCCATCAGCTGATGCCTGCCAAATCAGAGTTCCTCTCATTCTCATCGGAGGAACCAACGTTACTATTTTGTCTTCCACCGTACCATCTGGAATTTCAGAAGAGGATGAAACAACTTTTACATCGTACTTATCAGCATATTTTTCAATGTCATTTGCCAATTCAAATTGTATTGGCTCAGTATTTAGATAACTCAATACAGGTACAGTTCCTGTGTGCCAATCACCTTGATAATAGATTCGATAAAAACGTTCCGGAGAATTTTTATTAAATATTTTACAATAATACTTATTGTTAATTGTATTTTTATCAATAACTACTTTAAGCGTTTGACCTTTTTTCTCACCATATTGTTCCTCTAACCGAGATTGATATTCTTCATCTTTATATTCAGAATAAAGAAGCCAAAAAGTTTCATCATCGGTTTGTAAATAGGGATAAAGTTGGTTTGCATCCAGCAAAACGGTATCACCCATTGCCACTTTTATCGTGTTTTTAGAGAGCTTAATTTCTTTCTGCGTTCCCAGCGATACCCTTAAATAATCATCTGAATGTGGTATGTGATTAAATACAAAAAGATTAGAGTCTAATCGGATGTGTATCACACTATCTATCATCAAACTAAGTGGAAGCGATTCTGATATTTCATTGTCTTGTAAATACAGTTCACTTACATTCCCAAGCATTAATTCTATGTTTGCAGGTAGTTTCTGAATTTTATTTCGACTTACATCTATTTTTTTTACAGATAGAAGACTAAGAGAATTAGGGAATTCTGTAAGTTTATTATTGCTTAAACTAAACGTTTCTAATTTTCCCCAGTTTCTAAATTCAGATGTGAATTTTGAAATTTCATTATTATTGGCGCTAAAATAATTCAATTTTGTCAATGATGACCAATTATCCGGAATTTGAGTTAACTTATTGTCATCTATATTGATATACTCTAAATTAACTAAAGCACTCAATTCGTCAGGCAAAGCTGTTATTTTATTGTTTTGCAATTCGAGCCAATCTAATTCAGTAAAGTTTTTGAATGAAACCGGAATTTTTCCTTCAATTTGATTGTCGTTTAAACTTAATGATTTCAGTTTTGTATTTTTCCATTCACCATCCTCTATGGCGGTAAATTGATTAGCTCTTAAATCTAATGTCGTCAAATTTCCTAAATCACCGATTGTAGCAGGAATAGAGCCAGTAAGTTGGTTGTCCTCTATTTGCAAACTGCTTAAATTTTCCAAATTTCCTATCTCCGGAGGAATTGAACCGGACAAATTACCACTCCATATAGTCAGGTATTTTAATTTCTTTAGATTGCCGATTGAAGAAGGAATACTACCTTGTAATTGGTTCAAAGTAAGAGACTCTAATTCAGTCAAATTACCAATGTCTTGTGTAATTGTAATTTTGAACTCATTTTTGTAGCTATTATCAACAATACTTAACCATTTTAATTTTGTCAATTTAAAAATGTCAGAAGTCAATTCTCCTTTAAAGTTACCATATAATCGGAGTTCTGTTAATTCGGTTAGTCCGGCTATTTCATCGGGTATATTGAATAATTCACTGTAATAGTCATTGAAATATTGCAAGCTTACAACCCGTCCATCGACAATGTCAATATTTTTCCAATTATAAACTGATGTATTTAAATCCCAACCTGTGGTTCCATTAAACGCATTATGAATTTTGACCAAAATCAAAGAGTCGGCTTGGTTGACTTCAAATTTTTCTCTGCTTACAAAAACAGGAGTCGGATAACTGCTAAACTTTATGTCAGCCTTGAAAGAAACACCGCTATAAAGTGGGTAATAGCCATTATAAAGTCCACCCCAACCAAAATTCAGATGATACCAATCGTCAGAATCATAACCATCCACAACAAAAGCATGACCAACAGGTTCACCAAGAAGCTCAACATAAACCGGACGAGAATTAGCTAATTCGTTTTTGATAGTTGAACCCGTGCTGTAAACATGATATCCAAAATATTTCTGCAAAGCATATTTATAATCGCCGGTTGCAGGAATACTTCCATAATTGCTTCCGCAATAATTCATATCCATAGCTATACCAACATGCGATGATAATTTTTTATAATCTTCGTTAGTCGGATTGTTCCAATTATATGTTGTGTTTTCAAAATCAGCACATATTTCACCATATTTGGGGTGAGTGTAGCAATGTGAGCCAATACCTTTTTCCGGATATTTATAGTATGACATTATTTGAGCAAAAGCTGTAGCTACACATCCTGTAGGACATCCTCCGGCATATTCGTGGGCATATTGATTCAAAGCAATTCCTTTAGTATTCAGCAAAGGCTCAACTACAACTTTTGAATTAATGGATTTTTGAATAGGTTCACCGATAATCTCAAGCGAGTCTTCATACAACTTAATAAGTGCAGATAGAGCAGGTGGAATTGTTTCTATATCGAATTTGCCTTCAGGTGCGTAACCTACTATTGCAAATTTTCCATTGTTTTGTGCTACCAATGCAAAACCACTTTCTGATTGTTGAAAAGCAAATACGGATGTCTTTTTATTTACTTGGGATTGATAACGACGTTCAAGAATAATTGTTGGTGCAGCCTTTCCCGGAGCAAATTGTGGAGAATTTCCTTTGAAAAATTTTTCAGCAAACTGCTTAGCACCTTCTACATTCGGGGTTTCAGCGTTAAGAGGGAAAAAAGTTATGCTAAACAGTACAAATAAAAGTAACCAACTGTGAGATGAAATATTATTTAAATTTATTTTTTTCATGGTAACAAAACATCAAATGTTGTACAATAATTTTCTCCACTTTATGATATTCATCTGTTTGAACTGATACAAAATAATTTCCATCCGGCAAATCTATATTTACCTTAGAACTTCCATTAATAATTGACTGATATCTGATTGAGCCTTGCACATCAAAGATGCGTACATTACTTCAAAAACATTTTCACCTGCTTATTTCCTTTTGTGTAACAATTAATAAATGTCACCTCTTGATTTTGTTTCATGGTTAAACGTGAAATTTTACCCGGGAAAAGCTTCACCAAAACATCTCCGTAAGTAATGGTATATTCAATATCAGAATAATTTGCAACTTCAAATATGCCCTTTTTTTCGTCAATAACTTTTACATTCAGACTGGCTTCAATCAGCCCTTTGATTAAATCTTCATTACCAACCACATAATTGAAAAAAGTAGCTAAAGTGCGACCGGCAAACAAGGCTTCTTTGATTCCTGCTTCCGACTTTTCTTTGGCAAAAACCAAGGTCATCGGTCTGGCATTTTTTGTATTGCCATAAGATGTATTGATAAGTTGGTGCATGTCGGTATTGGCCATGACAGTCAGATTATATTCTGCAGCCCAATCAATTACTTTGGGATACCAGGTCGCCTGATTGAACACCTCTATCCCATGTATCAGTTTTTGTGCAATTAATTCTTTGTGGATATCATACAAAGTAGCTGAATCATTCGGCCAGCCGGGATGATTCCAAAGTATAAAAGCGCCTTGATGAACCGCTTCTTTGATCGCATCAACAGGATCTGCCATTTCAAGCTTATTGGCATCCTGAATGAATAAGGCATTTAAATGACCAATTGGCTTCTTCCTGGTAATTTCAGCACCTTTAATCACGATAAATCCGATTTTCTCTCCTTGTGCCACTGCAATTTCATTCGATTTATTGTGATCAGCCACCACGTATTCTTTATATTTCTTATACTCAATATGGTCGGTAATAGCAATGGCATCCAGACCGTTATTCCAGGCTTCATCTACACGAATAATGGGATTTACATTTCCATCTGAAAATATTGTGTGACAGTGAAAGTCACATTTCAGTGTAACATAGCCACCAAAATCAGGGATGTTAATTATTTCACGGGTATTTACATAAACATTTTCCGGAAATTTATATACATCCTGATTCCTTTTTTGAGAAAAAGCAGTAGCAGATGTTATTAACAAAATGTTTAATACAAAAAAACGTAAAAGTTGTAATGTTTTTAGTCTTTTCATGTTTTAATTTTTTATAAATTAATATGGATTATAGCACAAAGATAAAATAAAAGGTTCATCCTCTATATTATCACGTTCAATATTTTCAGTAAAAATTGTACATTTGTAGCTTAATTATTTCAATATGTCATA
>JAQWCZ010000051.1 GCA_028705705.1 Paludibacter sp. | reverse complement strand
TCTTTAATCTCTTCTGTTGGGGGCGTATACGGAAATGCTTCAACCGGCTCGGATGTAGAATTCGTCATAATTTATATGTAGTATTAATTTTGTTCGTGAAGATTTAAACGAATGCAAAATTAATAAAAATTATAATATTGGGACAAAAAAAGTAAATTTATTTTATGTGATTTTGTTGTGAAATTTATGTGATTTTGTTTTGATAAGGGGAAGTTATATAAAACAAGAAGGGTTGTCTCACGACAACCCAATCTTTTTATTAACCTTAAATCTAATACCATGAAAAACACAGTGCAAATATAAAGCGTTTTTTTATGTTGTACAACATGTTTTCTTTGAAATTTATTAAAATTAACATAGTTTAACGAATCTGTATTTCTTGAAATTTGCTATATTGCACAATATCAGCATGATATCAGCGCGATAAGGTTACTTGTTTTTGATCCAGGTTTGGGTTCGACCGATAAAACCACCTCTGTCTAATGAGCCCCTTACGTTCAAGTTACCTGTTTTTGCATCATAACTGATGTTGCATTTGTAAACTTTCCCATTGTTTGGATCTAAAATCGTTCCACCGGTAAGCGTGCCTTTCTTTTCAGTCATATCGTTGAGGATTAACATACCCAATACAGGTTTGTCTTTATTGTTTCCTGTACATTCGATACACTTTTTATCCGGATTTTTAAAAAGGTGTTCAATTTTTCCGTAATATTTACCATTGGTGGCTTTGAAAATATATACGATAGATTTTGTGGAACCGTCTTCATCATCAATGGTTTTCCATCTGCCGAGTATTTGGTCAACCTGACTGTGTGCCAACATGCTGAAAACGAAAACAAAACATAAAAATAAAATTGTTTTCTTCATGAGTATAAATTTTTTAGCTCCTTAAACTCATTCAATAGACTTTTTAGGAGAGATTGTTTATATAATGTTGATTCAATGAATTCTAACTTTTTGTCAGATTGTTTGTTAAACATATTAGGCGCAAAGATATATAAATATTTAAATTAATTTTCGAAAGTTGAAATTATATATTATCATATAGCGGTTGTGTTTATGCCTTTCTGGAAAGCCGCTTTTTTTGTATTTTTGCGACTCAAAATTATAAATATTCTAATTTTATTAATTAAAGATGAAGAAAATTGTACTATTCTCCCTATGTCTGGTTGTCGGATTGATTCTATCCCAATTACTTCCTGATATCCTCGCGAATAACTACGATAGCTTTAAACTTGTTTCCGGTCTGACTCTTTCTGTTGCTTTATCATTTATCATGATCAATGTGGGTCGTGAATTTGATTTGGATAAGAAAAAATGGCGTTCTTATTCACTTGATTATTATGTTGCCATGATGACAGCCGCACTTCCCTGGATATTTGTCGCGATATATTACATGTCATTGATGCCCGATGGTATGTTTTGGAATTGGGATGCCTGGAAAAATAACCTATTGTTGAGTCGTTTTGCCGCTCCGACATCAGCAGGGATTTTATTTACTATGCTGGCTGCGGTGGGACTTAAATCAAGCTGGATATATAAAAAGATTCAAACCCTCGCTATCTTCGATGATTTAGATACCATCCTGTTGATGATTCCTTTGCAAATTCTGATGGTAGGATTACAATGGGAATTGCATATTGTTATTTTTGTTGTTTTTGCCTTGCTTTTCCTGGGTTGGAAAAAGCTAAATGCTTTTACATTACCGCAACGCTGGTATCATATTGTTTTATATGCTATTGTTGTGGTGTTCTTGTCTGAAGCAATTTATCATACTTCTAAAATGGTTTTTACAAATGGCATTCACATTGAAGTATTGCTTCCTGCCTTTGTGTTAGGTATGATCATCAAAAACGAACACAATGAAAGAAAATCGGATATCAATGCAACTAATTTGATTTCTTATGTTTTTATGTTTCTGGTAGGAATGAGCATGCCGGTTTTCATGAATCAATTGGGTAATGCTAATGCCCTAAGTATTAGTGGGATGTTACAGCCAGTGATGTCATGGGGTGAAATTGGATTGCATGTCGTGATTGTAACGATCTTATCAAACATCGGAAAATTATATCCTTTATTACATTATCGCGATAGAAAATTTTCTGAACGCCTTGCTATCTCTATTGGGATGTTTACCAGGGGTGAAGTGGGAGCAGGGATTATTTTTATCGCGATTGGTTATAACATAGGTGGACCCTTATTAGCAATTTCTGTACTGACTCTGGTGTTGAACCTTGTATTAACAGGTTTTTTTATCATGTTGGTGCGCAAGCTTGCCTTAAAGTCTGTTCAGTGATAAAAAGCATTAGTTAATAATTTGAAATAATTAAAGAAATTTTTCTTTAATTGAAGATAATGTTGTATTTTTGCGTTTCATTTTTAAGATAGAATTTTAAGATTAACAGGATTATTTTCCATGTAATTATAGTAAATTCTGTAGGTTAAGTTGTTAGAATTTTAAGAGTATAAATAAGATTAAAAAGAAAAATTTTTTATGTCAAAAGTAACTGTAGTGGGTGCCGGAAATGTCGGTGCAACATGTGCAAATGTATTAGCAATTAATGAGGTAGCAAATCAGGTAGTATTATTGGATGTGAAAGAGGGTTTCTCGGAAGGGAAAGCGCTTGACATCATGCAAACAGCTACATTGCTCGATTTCGATTCAGTAGTTTTAGGTTGTACAAACGATTACGCTAAAACGGCAGGTTCTGATGTTGTGGTAATTACTTCAGGATTACCTCGTAAACCAGGTATGACTCGCGAAGAATTAATCGGTGTAAATGCAGGTATTGTAAAAACAGTAACCGATAATATCTTGAAGTATTCTCCCAATGCTATTTTGGTAATTGTAAGTAATCCGATGGATACCATGACTTACCTGACACTCAAAACAGCAGGTTTGCCAAAGAATAAAGTTATTGGTATGGGAGGCGCGCTTGATAGTGCTCGTTTCAAATGTTACCTGAGCAAAGCGTTGAACGCGCCAGCTAATGAGATTGAGGGCTTGGTAATTGGTGGTCACGGTGATACAACCATGATTCCACTGACTCGTTTCGCAACTTATAAAGGCCGTCCGGTTGCTGATTTACTCGATAAAGCTGTGTTGGATAAAGCTGTATCAAATACCATGGTTGGTGGTGCAACATTGACCGGTTTACTGGGAACTTCTGCCTGGTATGCTCCCGGTGCTGCTGCTGCTTATCTGGTTGAATCCATTTTGCGCGATCAGAAAAAAGTCATTCCTTGCAGTGTATCACTCGAAGGTGAATACGGACAAAACGATATTTGTATTGGAGTGCCTGTAGTCATCGGGAAAGATGGGGTGGAACAGATTCTTGATTATGAACTTAATGATACAGAAAAAGGGTTATTTGAAAAAAGTGCAGATGCGGTAAGAGCAACCAATCATGTTTTAAAAGAAATCAATGTTCTTTGATTTGTAGTTATGAAAATTTAACTAACTTTGCATTGTCGTTAAATTTCATGTTCTGTACGAACTGAAAAAACTTTTTCTTATGAAAACTTTTGGTGAAGTACACAGGCATCTGATTAAGTTTTCAATCAGACCATCGGTTCAGCGTGCAGCAGTTATGGGATATCTGATGAATCACAAAACACATCCTACTGTTGATGAGATATTTGTTGCATTGAATCCGGAAATACCAACATTATCAAAAACAACTGTTTATAATACGTTAAATTTGCTTGTCGAAAAAGGGGCAGTACAAACGTTGACTATCGATGACAAAAACGCAAGATATGATGCTGATACATCGAAACATGCGCATTTTTATTGTCGTCAGTGCGGTAAAGTCCATGATATTTTTGATGTAAATGATGCAATGTATTTGTTGCCGGAAATACCGGGATTTAAAGTGGATACTGTTGAAATCTCGTATTACGGGACATGTAAAACTTGTCTGGGACATTAAACTAAAAAATAAATTGAAGGAAGCACACCGTTTTGGTGTGCTTTTTTTATCTTTGAACCATATAAGTCATATAAGGAACATGTAAGTTTAAAATTAAACTTTAATTGAGATAATTTTTAATGGCAATATTAATACAGAAGAACTACTTATATGTTCCTTATATGACTTATATGGTTCAGGTATATTTGATGTTTAAACTGTAAAACTAAATAGTATGAAAGGCAAGTTATTATTCTTTGGTTTGTTATTGCTCTCTTTGTCAGTCCTCTCACAGGAGAAAGTAAAAACGGGTTTCGGTTTTGGAGCATTACCAGCAGTTTCGTTTGATTCGGATCTCGGATTTCAGTATGGTGCAATCGTGAATTTGTTTGATTACGGCGATGGTAAAAATTATCCAAAATACAATCATTCACTTTATTTAGAGTGGTCGCGTTACACCAAAGGAACGGGCATCAATCGTATTATGTACGATACGGAAAAATTAATATCAGGCATCCGGACAACGGTTGATGTAACTTATTATACCGATCAAATGCTACCGTTTTATGGATTCAATGGCTATCAGACACGATACGATGCTGCTGAACCGCGTTTATTTTACAGTCAGGAACGTAATATGTTCCGTGCCAAAGCTGATTTTCAGGGGAACTTCGGGGATTCTGACTTTGGCTGGGTAGGAGGTTATACATTCTATAACTTTGATATGGATTCGGTGGATATTGAAAAACTTGACCTGACTCCCGTTTCGGGTGGTTCGTTGTATCAGCGTTATGTAAAATATGGTTTGATTAGCGCTGAAGAAGCCAATGGGGGAAGTATCAATTACCTGAAGGCTGGTTTTAAGTATGATTCGCGTGACCAGCGTGCATTTGCTTCTAAAGGAATCTGGACGGAAGCTGTGATTCAAACTGCTCCAGGTTTTATCAATGCGATGCCTCATTCGAAGTTTGCCCTGATTCACCGTCAGTATTTTTCACTGATGAAGGATATGGTGTTGGCGTATCGGCTAACTTATCAGGCTACCTTGGGTAAGAACAAAGTGCCATATTATGCACAACCTTTGTTAATTACCAGCTTCCTAACAGCCGCTGATAACCAGGGACTCGGAGGGAAAAGGTCAATCCGTGGTGTGCTGCGTAACCGGGTTATCGGGAATGACATTGCCTTTGGCAATTTCGAGTTCCGGTATAAGTTTTTGAAATTTGAGGTATTCAAACAAAATTTCTATCTGGGAACAAATATCTTTTTTGATTCCGGGATTATCCTGAAACCCATTGAAATTGAAAATTTCGATGTCCTTTCTTCCGATGATAAAGATGAATTATTGCTGAAAGATTATGAGTCGGGTAAGTTTCATTCGGCTGCAGGTATCGGATTGAAAATCGGATGGAATGAGAACTTTGTGATTTCAGTGGATTATGGTAAGGCGTTTGATCCGCAAGATGGTGACAGTGGCATGTATATCAACCTGAATTATATGTTTTAATGTCTGATTTGCTTGTTTTTATTTCAGTTTGCACATTGATAGTTTACCTTTTACTGATTGTAATATTCATCAGGGGATGGGTTAAAACTCCTTTTTTTGATGCTGAAATCATTTCCACACAACAAGAATCAGCACAGGATAAACCCTCGGTTGTTGTTTGTTGCCGAAATGAAGCACATCATCTTCCGGCTTTAATTGAAGCACTTAAGAGTCAGTCTTATCAGTCTTTCGAATTGATTTGGGTGAATGATCATTCCTCTGACCAAACCCAGCAGATACTCGAAGAATCCCTTATTCATTTTGCTGATGCGAAGATATTTCAGTCACCTCATCCTGGGAAAAAACAGGCACAACGGACAGGAATCCTTGCAGCACAAGGGGATTTCATTATTACGACTGATGCGGATTGTATTCCGGCATCAACCTGGATTGAAACGGTAATTGATTTTCAATTGCATCAGCAGGCGGATTTGATTATGGCGCCTGTTAAATTTTACCGAGGAAGAAGCTTATTCACGCAAATCCAACAACTTGAATTTGCAACCTTAGTGGGTTCCGGAATGGGAGCCGCTGGGGCCGGTATGCCGGTTTTCTGTAATGCAGCCAACATGGCATTTACCAAACAAACCTGGCTCGACAGTGCCGGTGACTTGTATGAAGAAGAGCTTTCGGGAGATGATGTTTTTTTGTTGCACAGTATTAAAAAACGTAAAGGAAAGGTGGCTGTGCTGAAATCAATGCAGGGCATGGTGGTTACTGGTTATCAGAAAACACTGAAATCATTCTTCAGACAGCGTGTCAGATGGGCTTCAAAATCTCCCAAATATAAAGATGGTGATACGATTGTTACCGGATTGATTGTGACGGCTATCAATTTATTATTGCCCATGTTAGCCGTTTTTGCTGTATTTCAGTCTCAGTGGTGGTTGTTGTTCGGAGTTGTTTTCCTGTTAAAATTAGTTATTGATACATTGTTTTTAATAACTATCAGACCTTTTTTTCAGTTGAAAATAACGACGTTGCATGTTTTGCTATTGTCTTTTTTATATCCGGTTTATGTAGTTGGAGTTGGTGTGTTCTCAGTCTTTCAAAACAGAAGCAGGTGGTGAGAAACATGATGTCGTTACTATAAAGAAATTCATTTTGCAGATATCCAGTGTTTTAACAAAACCTTATTTCTTAACCTTATTTTCTTACTAAACTACCTTAGTAGCAGCAATCAGGTCGAATACAATCATTTTCGGGTGATGTATAAATAATCACCAGTCGGTTTTGAATCCAGGTATGTTTTGTATCTTTTAAGCGGTTCTCTGGCCGGACTGTCATCGATAGGAATGCCAAAGCCGTTTACGATGTCGTAAACCGACCCGCAGGTGTTACAAACCGCTTGTCCGTTGCTATTGGGCGTGACTTTTATTTTTGCATCAGCTTCGTGTGGACAAGCCAAGTCGTAAGCATAATATTCATAAGGCCGATCACTGCCAAATCCACAAACGACCAGTATGCCTCCGTAGCCGAGGTATTCATAATCATATCGTGGTTTTTCAAAAACCAGAAACTGATAGGGGTTGTCTTTGAAGGTCGGGTAGGAGGCTGTCAGATTCAATTCCAGACTGACCGGATAATTCGGGATGGAAGAAATATAGTTATCCTCACATCCCGATATTATCCAAAAAAACAGGAAGCTTCCTGTGAAAAAAAGTAATCTTATTTTTAACAAACCATATTTCATCCTGCGATTTCCCCGATGATCCACAATTCCTCAGCAGTAAAGTCAATATTTTTCAGCGCATCGATGTTCTCCCGTAATTGTTTAACAGAACTTGCACCCACGATAACCGAGTTGACAGCCGATTGATGGAAACACCAGGCAAGTGCCATTTGTGCAAGGGTTTGTCCCCTTTTGGTTGCGATGTTATTCAGTCGATTGACCTTCTCTATTATTTCAGGTGTAACCTGATTTTTCTGTAAAAAACCATGGGTGAGTGCCGCTCTTGAATTTTCCGGGATACCATTCAGGTATTTATCACTCAGCATACCCTGTGCTAAAGGAGAAAAACCAATAAATCCAACGCCGTTTTTTTGTGCCAGCGGGAAAGCGGTATATTCCACTTCACGTACCAGCATGTTGTACTTTCCTTGATAAATCAGGCAGGGTGTGCCGTTTTCTTTTAGTAGTCTGTATGCTTCACGGGCTTTGTCTTCGGGATATTTCGAAATTCCCACGTACAAGGCTTTCCCTTGTCTTACAATATCCGACAAAGCGTCCATAGTTTCTTCGAGTGGGGTGCTGGGGTCATACCGGTGTGAATAAAAAATATCCACATAGTCCAGTTGCATTCGTTTCAGACTTTGATTGATACTTGCCATGAGGTATTTGCGGGAACCACCATCTCCATAAGGACCAGGCCACATTTCATGTCCTGCCTTTGTACTGATAATCAATTCATCACGATAAGGAGCGAAATCACTTTTAATAATCTTGCCAAAGTTTTTCTCAGCGCTTCCGAAAGGGGTACCGTAGTTGTTAGCCAAATCAAAATGGGTAATTCCATGATCAAAAGCAAAATGAAGCATCTGTATTGCTTCCTCAGGATTGTCAACATCACCGAAATTATGCCACAAACCCAAAGACAACAACGGAAGTTTTAACCCACTTTTACCACAATGACGATAACTTACCAAGTCATTGTAGCGATTATCGGATGCTATGAATTTTTTTTCAGACATGATTTTACTTGTTGATTATTGAAACCATTAACTAAAACCAACCACATTAGTCACCTGAGTACAGAATAGTTGATGTATAAACGTCGAATACAAATGTTTTGTTGTACCCGAGTCCGAATATCGAAAGCAACGAAGCAGATTGGCACTTATCGCACGCCGTCATTAGAACTGCACTTCCGGTGCCTGATTACTCCCTTCTTCTGCTTCAAAATACACTTTCTTCTCAAAACCAAACAATGAAGCAATGATATTTGCAGGGAAACGACGAATAGTAGCATTAAAACTATTGCTCATCTCGTTAAAACGGGTTCTCTCGGTAGAGATTCTGTTTTCTGTACCTTCCAGTTGTACCTGAAGATCACGGAAGTTCTGGTTGGCTTTTAAATCGGGATAGTTTTCGGTAATCATCAGTAATTTACCTAATGCAGAACTTAACTGTCCCTGTGCTGCCTGAAACTTCTGTAATTTTTCAGAAGTCAGTTGATCCGGATCTACAGTCACCTGAGTAGCCCTTGCCCTTGCCGCAATTACACTTTCCAATGTTTCACTTTCATGCGCAGCATAACCTTTTACGGTTGCTACTAAATTTGGTATCAGGTCGGCACGACGCTGGTACTGGTTTTCAACATTAGCCCATTGGCTGTTCACGTTTTCTTCGAGACCTACCAACTGATTTTATTTGCTGATACCCCAAAACACCATAATAACAATGATGGCTATTATGGAAATTAAAATGATGGTTGTTTTTTTCATATTGTTTGTTGATTAATTGTGTATTTTAAACCAGTCAGGATTGTCAATCCTGACTGGTTTGGTCGAAATGACATTATTCACCACCTTCCCGTTGCACCGCCGCCGCCGGAAAGCCCACCACCAAAGCTGCCTCCTCCAAAACCGCCTCCTCCAAAACCACCACGTCCGCTAAAAAGACTTCCGGCTGCAGCACCGGCCGCGAGCGAACTGCTTCTCGACAAGCGTGGTAAATGGGTATTGTTATTTTCTTCGTAACCGCAAAATTTACATTTATAGGTTGTTCTTTCTGTTCCACCATTGATAAAGGTAGGTGCGACAACGACCCGTTTATCATGCAAAATGAAAGCCCTGGTTCCGCATTTGGGGCATTCAGTGTATACACTTGGTTTATCCAGGGTGAAAATGGCTTCGTTTCCGCAATCATCGCACACAAATACATCATAATCAACGGCATTCAACTCTTCCTCAAATTGCTGAGATAACTTCAGGTGTGTATCTTCTTTTCTTTCAGATAAAATGTGCATGGTTCCTTCACATACATTGCAAGGAATGGGTTTCCGCCTGATTTTCCGCATCATGATTTTACCATAGAAATTGGCTGGCAGTGTTACGATAGGAACGCCGATCAGGAAGATCAGCAATAAAGGATTGGCAAACATGATGATGACAAACAAACTGATTGCGGGGATGAGAATATTTAACACAACCAAAATACCTGCTTTTTCGCTTTTTATTGCTTTATATTTGCTGATGTTGGTTTTCAGCATTGGATTGTTGCTGATTTTCTTTACTGATGCTCCAATCCAAACAAATGAAATCAGCATAATAATCAGATAGATGGCAGCAACAACTGGTAACACAACTCCCCAGGCAATGGTTTTCTTTTCCGCTTCGAAATTCTCTTGTTTCAATACCGATACGACATGTTGCATCCCTTTCAGAAAGCCAGCATCGTAATCTCCAGCTTTAAAATAAGGAAACATGCTTTGCTGTTGAATGCGCGAAGCCATTGCATCAGGCATCAATCCTTCTATACCGTAACCGGTTTCAAAACGGATGACCTTCTGGTCGAGGACAAACAGGATGAGTAGTCCGTTGTCTTCTTTCGCTTTACCAACTCCCCAGTTTTTGAATAAAGAAGTCGCGAACATTTCGATGTTTTCGTCACCGATCGATTCTACGAGTACAACAGCAACTTCGGTACGGGTTGCTTTTTCAAGCGAATCGAGCAGGATGTTTAATTCGCGTACGGTTTCATTCCGGATAATTCCGTCGGGATTACTAACATAAGTGCGACTATCCACAACTTTGGG
>JAQWCZ010000373.1 GCA_028705705.1 Paludibacter sp. | reverse complement strand
ATTTATTTCTTCAGGCACACGCTGATCAAAACATCTATTCCCTGCTTCCATATGAAAGATAGGGATTTTTCGTTTCTTAGCCGATATCACAGAGAGACAGCTGTTAGTGTCTCCATAAAGCAATACAGCATCAGGTTTCTCTTTCGCCATCACCGCATCCGATTTCGTAATCACATTAGCGATAGTCTCAGATGCATTATTCCCTGCGGCATCGAGAAAGTAATCCGGTTTGCGAATCTGTAATTGATTGAAAAATATCTCGTTTAATTCATAATCAAAATTCTGACCGGTATGAACGATTACCTGTTCCGTGTATTTATCCAATTCATTGATCACGCAACTCAACTTGATGATTTCAGGCCGAGTTCCGATGATTGTCATCACTTTTAGCATATATCCTCCTTTATTTCATCCAATTTTAACAGTAATTCTTTCATGCCTTCCAGATCCAGCCTTCTTGTATTGTGTGAATTGTAGTCTTCAAATTTCGATACCTTTTCTTCACCTTCCACAAAGTATTTATCATAATTCAAATCTCGTGCGTCACAAGGAATCCGGAAATAATTACCCATATCTTCCGATTTAGCCATCTCTTCACGTGTAACCAGTGTTTCGTATAGTTTTTCTCCATGACGGGTACCTATAACTCTTACTTCTGTCTGCGCTTTGTACAAATCCTTCAATGCTTCAGCCAGAATGTCTAAAGTAACTGCAGGCGCTTTTTGGACAAACAAATCACCATTGTTACCATGTTCAAAAGCATACAGCACCAAATCCACGGCATCATCCAGTGTCATCATGTATCGAGTCATATTTGGATCAGTAATTGTGATTGGCTCTCCTGATTTAATCTGATCAACCCAGAGCGGAATCACAGACCCTCGACTTGCCATTACATTACCATAACGGGTACAGCAGATTGTTGTGGCTGCATCATCTCCTAAAGAACGAGCTTTGGCTATTGCAACTTTCTCCATCATCGCTTTACTGATACCCATCGCGTTGATTGGATATGCAGCCTTATCAGTACTGAGCACAACCACATTCTTAACACCATGCTCAACTGCAGAATCCAACACATTCTCCGTACCAATCACGTTTGTACGAACAGCCTGCATCGGAAAAAACTCACACGAAGGAACCTGTTTCAATGCAGCTGCATGAAAAACATAATCCACTCCCCGCATGGCAGTATCCACGGAACGTTTGTCTCGAACATCACCAATATAAAACTTCACTTTTGGATTCTGTAAACGATGACGCATGTCGTCTTGTTTCTTTTCATCCCTGCTAAAGATTCGGATTTCTTTAAAATGATCCGTATTTATAAAACGGCTCAATACAGCATTACCAAAAGAACCTGTGCCACCGGTAATAAGTAATATTTTATTCTTTATTTCCATAATAACTAGTGTAAACTTCTTCTAAAAAACTAAACGTTTCATTAGCCGTAATTTCCCATGAGTATTTTTTCACCTCTTCAAAATTTCTTTTTGCCATTGACTCTCTTTTCTCCGGATTTAGCAACATTTCTTCCATGGCATTTGCGATGGATTCCACGTTTTTTGAATTAAAATAAAACCCATTTTCCTTTAAAAACTCGGGCATTGGTTGTTTATTGCTGCAAGCAATGGGTAAACCTGAAGCCATACTTTCAATTAAAATATTGGGCATATTCTCGCATGTGGAAGCATAAACAATACCATCTGCCTTTTTGTAAAATGCATCAATTTTGTCGTACTGGACATGACCATGATAGTGAATGCATTTATGTTGCGGGTCGGTTTCCTGAATTGTTTTTTCCAGTTTTTTACCGGCAGGTTTAAAAATAACACCTCCCACCAAGTCCAATTCCACGGGGTAACCTTTTTCCCTTAAAAGGGCAACTGCGTCAACCACATTCCACTGGTGTTTATACACATGAACCGTAGAAACATAAAGCAGTTTTAAGTTATTATCCGGGGAATAATTTTCAATGGATAACTGTTTGCTGACTTCTCCTTGAAACCGCGGGGATATGCCATGATGAATAACTGCAATTTGTTTATTCTGAATTTTTAATTTTTTTGAAACATACTCCCGAGCATACTGTGAAATGAAAATTATGCCTGATGCATTTTTAAAACAACGTTTTTGTTTTTGGTAATTTAGCCAGAATCGTATTATTTCTTTAGGTTGTTCTATTTCTCTCCAAATATCGCGTTCATACAACAACATGTTGCGCGACATACCCACCACCGGTTTAAAATTGCCCAGGTAATCGCCGGTTATAGAAAACAAAATATCACAGTGCTGTTGAATGTGTTTGTCGTAGCCCGAAAGCTGGAACCAAACACGATGAAAAAGACTTTTGTTTAAAGCAGAAAAAGTAATTTTTTGAATGCGTTCAGCATCCGATAAATGGTCCAATACCTTTTGTGATGCAAATACGGTAACTTTTTCAATTCCTTCTTGCGATGGTATATGAGTCAGTATTTCTTTTAAATGGGTTAAACCACCGCCACCTC
>JAQWCZ010000372.1 GCA_028705705.1 Paludibacter sp. | reverse complement strand
CCATGCGGCGGGTTCCCACTAATTTTGCCGGTGTGTTGGTAAATACAAGTTCGCAGGTTGGCGATCCTTTGATACCTAATTTATTTTCAATGCGGCGCACTTTAATCGTGTGGTCGAAGTTATTGTCAGCCACGAAATACGACAAGCCACGTCCGTCGGTCGAACCTTCTTCCGAACGGGCGAGTACTAATTTAATTTGAGCATCACCATTGGTGATAAAGCGTTTTACACCATTCAGGTACCAAACACCATCATGTTCGTTGTAAGTGGCTTTGAGTTGCACGGCCTGCAAGTCGGAACCTGCATCCGGTTCGGTCAGGTCCATTGAACAAGTTTCGCCCAGACAAACACGGGGCAGGAATTCAGCTTTGATGCTTTCATCAGCGAATTCGGCAATGGTTTCGGCGCAGTCCTGTAAGCCCCAAATGTTGGCAAAACCCGCATCTGCACGTGAGACCATTTCACCACCCATGATGTAAGGAATCATGGAAAAGTTGAGACCGCCGTACTGACGAGGCAGCGACATGCCGTATAATCCGGCTTGTGCCAGTGCATCGTGGTTTTCCTGAGTACCACGGGCATATTTCACACGGTTGTTGATTACCTGCGGACCTTCATGGTCCACGCTTTCAGCATTTGGAGCAATGATTTCGGCACAAATTTCACCGATGATTTCCAATACTCTTTCGTAGTTGTCAATGGCATCTTCAAAATCACGCGGGGCGTAATCATATTGATCCTTCTCAACAAAATTCTGTTCCTTCAGGGCAACAATCTTTTGCATCAGCGGATGCGAAAGTTGGAATTTTAATGCCGGATTATTATTGTAGTAGTTCATCTTATTTGCTATTTTTCTTGTAGTACTTAATCATTTTGGGGACAATTTCTTCTACGTTCCCCGTAATCACATAATCGGCGATGGTATTAATCGGTGCATCCGGATCATTGTTAATGGCGATGATCATGGCGCTTTCCTGCATCCCCGCGATGTGTTGTATCTGTCCGGAAATGCCACAGGCGATGTAAAGTTTCGGGCGAACCGTGGTGCCGGTCTGACCGATTTGTCTTTCGTGTTCAGCCATGCCTGAGTCAACTGCTGCACGGGAAGCTCCCACTTCGCCTCCCAGTACACCTGCCAGGTCATACAGCATTTTGAAATTTTCTGCACTTCCCATACCGTAACCTCCGGCTACTATGATAGGAGCCGCTTTCAGGTTTACTTTCGATTTTTCCATGTGACGCTCAATCACTTCAATCACGAAATCGGTGTCGGAAACATATTTTGAAACATCTAATTTCACAGTCTTTCCTACAAGTTTCGCATTGCGGATTTCTTTCTTCATCACACCCTCGCGTACGGTAGCCATTTGCGGACGGCAATCCGGGTTCACGATGGTAGCCACGATATTTCCTCCGAAAGCCGGACGAATCTGGTATAATAAGTCGTTATAAACTTTACCTGCTTTTTTATCTTCATAAGCTCCAATTTCAAGGGCTGTACAGTCGGCAGTTAAACCGCTGAACAAGGCAGATGAAACCCTCGGACCCAAATCACGACCAACAGAGGTCGCACCCATCAGGGCAATCTGTGGTTTTTCTTCTTTGAAAAGATTTACCAATATGGAAGTATGCGGTAATGTCGTATAAGGCGACAAGCGTTTGTCGTCAGCCAGATACAAAGTGTCAACGCCATAAGGGAAAACCTGCTCGCCAATTTTATCCAACTGATAACCTGCTGCAACAGCTTCCAGTTTACATTGCTGCTTATCGGCTAATGTACGGCCTTTGGTCAGCAGCTCCAGACTAACATCAGCTACTATGCCGTCTTCAATTTCTAAGTATACAATTATGTTGTTCATTTTTTTTGATATCTGCGGTCTGCGGTCTACAGTCTACAGTCTACGGTCATGTTGTGCAGTTACGGTCCTACGACTGTTGACTGCCGACGGTAGTCTGTTGACTTAATTAACCGATCGTGTGGTTAGCAATAAGTTCTTTGATTAACTCTTCGATTTCAGTATCAGCAGGCGTTAGGCGCTTGCTTTCTTTGGCAGTAAACACAACGCTTTCGATTTGTTTAACTTTGGTAGGTGAGCCGGAAAGACCGAGCCACTGAGATTCATGTTCAATATCGGAAGCACCCCACTCAGCAATATTGAGGTAAGGGTGTGTTTCGTACAAATCAGTATAATCGGTAGAAGAAGCCTGACGCTCACTAACCGTTTTTGCATTTTTGTATTTCAGGGTGAGTTTGGCGTGACGTGGACGGCAATTAGCAGCAGAGCCGTTAACAGTAACTACCATAGGCAGGGTGCCTTTTACCACTTCAACGCCTCTTTCCAGGCGGCGTTTAACCGTGATTTTCCCTTTCGATAAATCAAGAATCTCTTCTGCGTAGGTAATTTGTGGAAGTCCGAGTTTTTCTGCAACCTGCGGACCAACCTGAGCGGTATCGCCATCAATTGCCTGACGACCACAGATGATTACGTCCACTGTGCCAATTTTACGAATG
>JAQWCZ010000371.1 GCA_028705705.1 Paludibacter sp. | reverse complement strand
CAGGTTAAAATACTCATCATTTTTGGTTCCGACCGGTCCCCAAATGTAAATTGACTCCAATGTTGAAAACAGAACGTTGTTACCTCCTGAGGCATTGGTATAACCATCGGAAGGATTCTGATTGTCGACTAATGCCGCATTTGTTCCTGAATATTTTGTGAGCAAACTCCCGATGCCGACTTTAGTCCATCCATCGAAGAAATTAACATCAACTTGCTGGGTAGCTTCCTTACCCATGTCTTCAAAAAGGTAATAAATAACCTCATCTTTGTTGTTTTGTGTTACCTGTATTTCTTTTTTCATGCCATCGAAGGTTTCCAACACGACCTTTGCAGTGCGGGTATCGCCATCGTTTAACGGGGCCGTAAACGTGAGGGTTGTCTCACCATTTCCTCCCAAAGGTGAAACCGACAGCCACTCCACATCCTGCTCAACTTTCAGTGTCCAGTAAATATTGGATACAACATCGACCGTGGCAGCATTCCCTTCTTCATTCATCCCCAGCCTGCTGAGTGTCAACGTTGATTTACTCAGATTTACCTGAGGCTGTAAGACTTCTTGCTCTTCTACACAGGATACTGCAAAAAATCCGAAAGCAGTCATCAGCATGATTAAAGTAGTCCGTTTAAATAATGTCCTTTTCATTTTTTATCAGATTAGAAGTTTAATTTTTTATTCCATTGAAAGTAGAAATTGTTTGGGTCTGGTCATTGTCTCTGTATAGTCATTTCCAAACCTGTCAGTTACCGTAATCTCCAGGGTAGAGGTTGCACTCGAGGTAACCACCTGAAACATGTGGGGATTATTGTCGGTGGTAAAACCATCTGTAACAGAACCATTATCGCGCATACGCGGATAATCGTATGTTATCGTATGCAGTGGATCTTTTAAATAAACCTGTTTGGCTGACAGTTTATTTCCATTCTCTTTTACTTCGATTTTCCATGCAGGGTCGTAATTCCAGACATTAATCAACACTGAATTATTGACTAATGAGGCATAATCATCTTTCCGGTTGCCACTTAGCTTCTCCATAATAGCGAGCACATCGTTACGACTGAAAAATGTTTTTACACTATTCATATCGTACGTACGGAATTGTTTTGATTTGCTCTGTCCTATACCTTTATAATACCATTTAATATCCTGACCATTTACTTCAAACACAGCATATCCGGCGGGTGAACCATCTATACAAACATTCAATCCGGATGTTTTCCCACTCCACCACCAAGTCTCGCATATAGCAGCAATGTTGTGTTCTTGTATGTTGGATCCGACAGTTGTGTAACTATTGATATGGGTATGACCATTCAGGAAATGCACATTGCTGAAACCGTCAAAACACCGATGAAACTCAGTTGCTTTATAAGAAGGGTTAAACGTAAGCTGCGTTGTAAAGGTTGAATTGTAATTACTGGTACTCGGGCAATGGAAAGATACAATTACCGGTTTATTTTTATCTTTTACTGCTGACAAATCTTCTTTCAACCAGTCTATCTGAATCTGTGATAAAAATTTTTCATAATTTCTCTCCCCAACAGTTCCCAATAAACCACCTTTGTTAATATAAACTGTATTATCCAGAAAAATGTAGTGTACATCACCAATATCCATTGAATAATAAGTAGGGCCCAGGGCTTTCTTGTATTTTTTTTCGGCATCAAAATCATTCGCACAATACGGATCATTATCATGATTTCCCATTACATGATACATGGGTGCAGCAAAAGATGAAACTGTTGTAACATAATTTGAAATGTCATAATTTCTGCTGTACCAGTAACCATCCCAACTCATATCACCCAGGATAATTGCATACACTGGTTTGTCAGTCTGGCTTTCAACAAACTGTTTTGTTTCTACCATAAAACCATTGTTAAACTGAGCCATATCATTATTCGATGATGGTCCTCTGTTAGCCAGGTGTAAATCGGTCGCGATCAGAAGCATATGATTCTCATGCTGTACTTCGACAAGCTCAAAATTATGTTGTTCTGTGGTTGTCCGGTTCGCTGTAAGCGTCGACCAGAAACCGGGAATGATATTGTTATTTGTTCTTGGTTGATAACCTGAAGGAGTGCAAACAAAAACATATCCGTGTAGTTTTGTAGAGTTGAGCCAGTAAAACCCATTCTCATCCGTTATCGTCGTTTTTATTCCATCCGACACCCTAACCCCCTGAATCGGATTTGTACCGCAATACACAGCTCCCTTGATGGTGGCACCTTGTTTATCAGGTACATTAAAGTTCATAACAATCGTGATAGTTGTTATTCCCAACTCCTGACGTTTCTTATCTCTTTGAACAAGCATACTATATTGTCCGTTTGTTAATTCATCCGGAACGATAAAAGTTGCATAGGTGTCCGTGAAGGTAGCAATGTTTACAACAACCTCTTCATCTCCGGTTTTGAATACGATTTCATCTCCGGTGGCAAAACCTTTTCCGCTGATAGCCTGTGAATTCCCTTTCACAAGACTCATCTGCGACGGGATTATTACATCTTTGA
>JAQWCZ010000370.1 GCA_028705705.1 Paludibacter sp. | reverse complement strand
GTTCTTTTTTCCAATAAGAATGCTGATTGCAATGCATCTGATGGGAAACGACACGTATATCTCCAGATTCACCCGTTTCTTTCAGCAATAATTGAATCTTACCACCCCATTGGGTTACAAAATGTATGTTGAATGTTATTAACATGTTATACTGTTTATTATGCCAGCAAAGTTACTAAAATAACAGGCATATTGACATGTATGTAAACCTAAAACCACTGAAATATCCGAAAACGTTTGTTCTAAAAATATTTTCCGAAACAATAAAGGATGTCTAAAAGCCTGCGACTTTAAAAGACATCCTTCTTGAGGTACTTGGCGGATTCGAACCGCCGTAGACGGTTTTGCAGACCGGTGCCTAACCACTCGGCCAAAGTACCTTTTGTTTTCGGAATGCAAAGATAATGTATTTTTTTTATGTGACAATAGGAAAGAAAGTTGTTTGATGTTTTACAGGAAGCAAAACTAAAAAATGCCGGTAATGAATTCAGAATCAATTTTCGGCATTTAATTATTTCAAAGTGTATAACAGATTTATTCCTGTTGCTTTGGTACACGATGCTGACCGGGTATTTTTTGCATTAATTCCCTCTTGTATGATTTCTCAGCCATTAATAAACGATTGATTGTTTGTGCCGGTAATATTTTCTTGAGTTTCAGGTAGTACTTTTGTTGAATACGGGCATTTTCCAGCTCGAAATTTACCATGGCATCATTGATGGCTTCATAATTAACACCTGCTTTATCAGATTTCCTACGATTCTTCCTAAAAACATTCCTGTTTTTTTCAAGTAAATTCCATAATTCAAGTTCTGTTTCCATAAATATTGGCTCAACCTTTTGTATGTCAACTTCTGTAAGACCAGATTTTTCAATTACAAAAGACCATTTTTTATTGATAACATCATCCTTAGAAAAGCGCGGACCTCTTTCCTGTCCAACTAAACCTCCAAAAAATAAAACCAAAACGCTTAACAATATTATTTTTTTTTCCATACAATCATGATTTTATATTCAGATTATTCGTAATCATCCGACTCAACCGGATAGTAGTCCAACACGACTGTTTGATCTATCTGAGACATCACATACATTTCATACAAATCAGCATCCATCTTCCTGTTGTTTTGATAAACAGCATAGAACACATTGCCCATGAGAAACAAACCGACGAACATGGCCGCCAGATACAACCAAGGCTTCAACAATTTTTTCACTGAAAGTCTGTCTTTGCCAATCTTTGTGTCTATTTCAACAGCAAAATTCTCGAAATAGTTTTCCGGCACTGTAAAGGGATTCCTATTACCGGTTTCTTTTAATATTTTATTTAATTCCTTATCCATCATAATTTTAATACGTTCATTTAGACTTATAATATACCAAAAGGTTTAATTTCTGAAACGTTAAAGTGATTCATCTGCCGGATAAATGTTTAAGTTACTTTCTCTTCTGTCAGATATTTCTCTATTTTTTTTACGGCATGATGATACGATGCTTTCAATGCACCTACTGATGTTTCGAGGATATTTTCCATTTCTTCATAAGTGAGGTCATCAAAATATTTCATATTAAATACCAGTCTTTGTTTTTCCGGCAGTGTAAGAATTGCTTTCTGAAGTTTCATTTCGGCTTCATTACCCGAAAAATAGGTTTCAGCTTGTAACTGACCAAGCAGCAAACCTTCCACATCATCAATTCCGGAGATATTACGCATCCTTTTATTGGTCAGGAAAGTCAAAGTTTCATTTGTAGCAATGCGATACAACCAGGTCGATATCTGCGACTCTCCCCTGAAACCGGCGAGGCCATTCCAGGCTTTCATGAATGTGTTTTGCAGCACATCGTTGGCATCCTCGTGCGATAACACCATCTTTCTGATGTGCCAATACAAACGCTCCTGATACAAACGCACCAGTTTGGAAAAAGCTTGTGCATTTGTTTTCGGATTGACCAATTGGCTTAAAATATTATGCTCTTCTATATCTGCCATTTATGTATTTTAAATCACATCAGATTGCTTAGACTATATTGCTTTTGAAAAGTTTAATCATACTTTAATTAATCACGGAATAATTCCCTTAATCATCCTGTTATTGCCTGCAATATCTTTTTTGATTTCAAGCTGCTGAAAGTTCATTTCCCGGAGCATCAGAAGACATGCATGCCCAAAATCACGATGAATTTCAAAAAACAGTTTTCCTCCTGCATTAAGATGACATTTTGCAAATTCAGCTATTTTCCGGTAGAAAATCAAAGGATCGTCATCCGGGACAAACAAAGCAGCTTCCGGTTCAAAATTCTTTACATGGTCTGCAATTTCAATTCGTTCGACATAAGGAATATAGGGTGGATTGCTTACTATGACATTATACCGGTTATCAATGTTGCTTTCTTCTAAAATATCCATATAAAAGAAATCAACCTGAGTTTCATTCAGTTCTGCATTTACCCGGGCAGTTTGCAGACTTTCCAACGATACATCACAAGCATGCACTACTGCCTGTGGCATGAAATGTTTT
>JAQWCZ010000369.1 GCA_028705705.1 Paludibacter sp. | reverse complement strand
CAATATCCGCGACGTAATTCCGTTCCCGAGAACACCGAACAATGCAGAGTTTTAATTGTTATATCCTCTGCTATAAAACAATAAACCACAAAAGACACAAAAGAAAAACTAAGGAACCACAAAAGTTAATTCTAATTTTTTCTAAAGCGATTCAGTAGTTAAACAAAATAATTAAATTATTTAAAAATTCTTTTGTGATTCCTTAGTTTTTCTTTTGTGCCTTTTGTGGTTCAAAAAATTAAAATTTAAAATCCCATTATAGATATGGAAAAACACAAAACAACCGAGCTGGAAAGTGTTGTCATTCGGTTTTCGGGTGACTCTGGAGATGGCATGCAACTTACCGGAACCTTATTTTCCAACTTGTCAGCAATTTTAGGAAACGAAATTTCCACTTTTCCTGATTTCCCTTCTGAAATCCGTGCACCACAGGGAACACTGGGAGGGGTTTCTGGCTTTCAGGTACATTTGGGTTCAGGCAGGGTTTATACCCCGGGCGACGATGCGGATGTATTGGTTGCCATGAATCCCGCTGCCCTGAAAGTAAATGCAAAAGGCATTAAAAAACACGGGGTACTCATTTTTGATGCAGATTCTTTCGGTAAAAGAGACTTAGAAAAAGCCGATTTCAAAACTGAAAATCCATTTGAAGAACTTGGCATGTCGGATACCATACAATTAGTCCCGGTGCCGCTGACATCCATTACTCAGGACAGTTTGAAAGACTTTGATCTGGATAATAAATCAGTTATACGAAGCAAGAATATGTTTGCGCTCGGACTGATTTGCTGGCTTTTTAACCGTCCCATCGATCAGGCTATACACTTCCTGACTGATAAATTTAAAAAGAAGCCCGATATACTGCAAGCTAACCTGAAAGTGTTGACGGATGGTTTCAATTATGGTAATAACATTCACCTTTCGTTAACAACTTATCTTATAGATAAATCAGAAGAAACGCCCAAAGGTAAATACACCAGCATCAATGGTAATAAAGCTACTGCCTGGGGATTGATTGCTGCTGCAAAAAAGGCTGGTTTGGAGCTGTTTCTGGGGAGTTATCCTATTACGCCTGCTTCGGACATCATGCACGAACTGGCGCTCAGAAAAGACATGGGTGTGAAGGTGGTTCAGGCGGAAGATGAAATTGCTGGTGTTACTACGGCCCTTGGGGCTTCATTTGCCGGAGCGCTGGCAGCAACGAATACATCCGGACCGGGACTCGCACTTAAAACTGAGGCAATCGGACTGGCTGTGATGGCTGAACTCCCTCTTGTTGTAATTGATGTTATGCGTGGCGGGCCTTCAACAGGTTTGCCAACTAAAACGGAACAAACCGACTTACTACAAGCTATTTATGGAAGAAGTGGAGAGAGTCCGGCTGTTGTAATGGCGGCTTCTACTCCGGCAAATTGCTTCCACTACGCTTTCATGGCTTCGAAAATTGCACTGGAGCACATGACTCCGGTCATTCTACTGACAGACGGCTTCATTGGAAATGGTTCTTCCCTATGGAAATTACCCAAATTAGCTGATTTACCTCAAATTAAACCCAATTATGCTAAGCCCGGAATGGAAGGATTGAAGGTTACAGCTCGTGATCCTGAAACAAAAGTTCGATATTGGACCATACCCGGAACACCGGGTTTTGAACAAAGAAATGGGGGATTGGAAAAAGATTATGACACAGGAGCTATCTCTACTGACCCGCTGAATCACCAACGGATGGTGGATACCCGCCAAGCCAAAATCGATTATATCTCGGATGTAATCTCAGACTTAAAAATTGAAGGAAATGCTGACGCTGATTTGCTGGTTATCGGATGGGGTTCTACACACGGTCATCTCATTTCGGCAGTCAACACCATCAATAAAACACGGAAAAAAGTAGCTTTGGCCCATTTCAATTATATTAATCCGCTGCCCAAAAATACAGCGGAAGTAATTAAAAAGTTTAAAAAAGTGGTTGTTTGTGAATTGAACAGCGGACAATTCGCTTCATTCCTACGAACAAAAGTCCCCGGAGAATACCTACAGTATAATAAAGTTCAGGGACAGCCATTTTCTGTCTCCGAACTGGAAGAACACTTCCGTACCCTTTTAAAATAATGCATCATGGAAACAATTCAGAAAAATCAGGAAATTCAATATACGGCAAAAGATTTTAAAAGTGACCAATATGTACGCTGGTGCCCTGCCTGTGGAGATTATGCAATTCTGTCATCTCTCCAAAAAGTGATGGCTGAATTAGGCGTATCTCCGGCGAACACGGCTGTAATCTCCGGCATCGGGTGTTCTTCCCGGCTGCCTTATTACATCAGTGGATATGGTTTTCATACGATCCATGGTCGTGGTGCCGCGGTGGCTACTGGAGTGAAAGTGGCTAATCCCGACCTTACAGTATGGCAAATCACCGGCGACGGCGACTGCTTAGCCATCGGAGGAAATCATTTTATCCACAGCGTTCGGCGGAATATTGATATCAATGTGCTGTTGTTTAACAACCAAATTTACGGGTT
>JAQWCZ010000368.1 GCA_028705705.1 Paludibacter sp. | reverse complement strand
TTTCCCCTTAAAGTCGAGATGTTTGCCAAAAGCGGTAAGCTTTTGAAAAAGATTACATTCAGCGACGTAAAAAGGGTACAGGGACGCTGGTATCCGATGACCATGCTCTACAAAGACATGCTCAAAAGTGGTGGCGGAACGAAGATGATTATCCAGGAAATCGCATTAGACCAGAAAATCCCGGCAAGTGTTTTCAATAAATCGTCTCTTAAATAGTCTACAGTCAACAGTCAACAGTCTACGGTCTACGGTCAACAGTCACCAGACTTCTATACCTGAACAAGAAAGCAGTAACCAGAGAATGGTGTTTGATAATCAGAGACTGTAGACCGTAGACTGTTGACCAAAATATCAAACAAACGCCAGTATCAGTATCTGCGCCATAATTACCCGTAAAAACATGGTAAGTGGATACACGGTTGAATAAGCTACTGCCGGAGCATCGTTTCCGGCGGTGGCATTGGCGTAGGCAAGGGCAGGAGGGTCGGTGGTACTACCTGCCAGCAAACCCATCAGGGTGAAATAGTTCATCTTCATCACTTTTCGTCCAAAGATACCCACGATCAACAACGGGATCATGGTGATGAGTACACCGCAGGCAACCCATAAGAGTCCGTCACCGTGCACAACTGTTTCAACGAATTTACCTCCCGAGGCAATACCCACGCTGGCAAGGAATAAGGTAATCCCTATTTCACGCAGTAAGAGGTTGGCACTTTGGGTCGTATAGGTGATGAGCCTTAATTTGAATCCGAACCGTCCCAACAGAATAGCTACCACAAGCGGACCGCCGGCTAAGCCCAGTTTCACCGGCATGGGCATACCCGGGATAAAGAATGGGATGCTTCCGAAGATAATTCCCAGGAAAATACCAATAAAAAGCGTGATTAAATGAGGTTCATTCAGGCGGTTCAGCGTATTTCCCAATACCTCTTCTATTCGCTTGATTGATTCGGGAGAACCAACCACCACGACGCGGTCACCCACCTGTAACACAAGATCTTCGCTGGCAAATAAATCGAATCCTGAACGGATTACCCTCGTGCAGTTCACATTCAACGCTCTTAACCTCAACGAACCCAGCGTTTTCCCGTTGATGATGTCGCGGGTAATCACAATCCTGCGTGAAATCATCTTCACTTCCGATTCTTTCCAGTCATATTCAATGACATCCCCCAACAGTTCTTTTACAGCCTCGGCATCCTCTTCGGCAGCTACAACCAACACGATATCATTGTTGTGTATTACAGTCTCGCCTTTCGGGATGGAATACTCACCTTCGTGAAAAAGTCTCGAAATTACAAATTGTCTTCCGATTAACTTGCGTATCTGTACCAGATTCTTCCCGTGAATAGCTTTGGAGTGAATCTGTAATGTCATTATTTTTGTTCCTTCAGTAGAACTGCTGTTCTCTTTGAATCTCTCGTGTTCTTTTTCCATGTTGACTTTGAAAAGTACCCGGATGATGATGAGCGAGAAGATAATTCCGGTTACACCAAGTGGATATGCCACAGCATAACCCAGCGCTATTTGCGGGATTTCAGTAATTTGTCCGGCATCAAACAATTGTCTGAGCGCTTCCTGCGCGGCTCCGAGTCCCGGCGTGTTGGTAACCGCTCCCGAAAGGATTCCGACAAACATCGACATGGGGATTCTACCGGCAAAAATATAATAAAGTGCGATGGTAACACCAACTCCTAATAATACAACGCTTGCGGCCAGCAGGTTTTGTTGCATACCACCTTTCTTAAAAGAAGAAAAGAATCCCGGTCCGACCTGTAACCCGATAGAATATATAAAAAGGATGAGTCCGAATTCGCGCATGAAATGCATCAGTTCAGGATTGGCGCTAAAGCCGAGATGACCGACCAGAATGCCGACAAATAAAACAAAAGTTACTCCCAGCGAAACGCCGAAGAATTTCACTTTTCCAATCATTACACCCATCGCGATGACAAATGCATAGAGTAAAATCGTGTGCGCGATGCCATCTTCCGTGAACAGAGAAATTAACCAGTCTAATTCCATTTTTGTAAACAATTATTTGTGAGGTAGTTGTCTGAAAATAAACACAATCTTTAAATTGCTGCAAAGGTATGATTAATATTCAATTATTCAAAGAACAAAATTTTGTCTTAAATAAATCCGACTTTATTCCGTGGTTTCGTTAAATGTTTCTTTTCATTCTGCAACTCAGCCAAAGATTGGTTGATAAGCTCAATTTGCATACGGGTGTCTTCATTAATGTCATTGTAGTCGGCAAAAACTTCTTCTATATAAGTTTTGAGTTCTTTCATTTCTGCTTGTAATGCTGTGGTTTTATCGTTTGGTTGTAGAAATAATGATTGACGAATAGCGACAAAAGCTCTTACAATCGCAATATTAACTTGTATTGCAGTTTCACTTTTTAAAACACTTGCCAGCATAGCCACACCTTGTTTTGTAAATGCGAAAGGTTTATATCTTACCCCTCCCCAACTTGAGGACGCAAATTGCGTCCTCAAGTTTTTCCATTCTATAA
>JAQWCZ010000367.1 GCA_028705705.1 Paludibacter sp. | reverse complement strand
GTGTACATTGGCATATTTTGCTTCACTGAATAATTTATTGCGTAACCATTCCGGTTTGCGTACATGTTCCATAATTTATTTTTTTAATAAAGAATTTTTCAGTTCGGTAACCGACATGCCGGTCATGTTTTTGATTACCCGCTTTAGTGAGTCTGCCGAACTGAATCCACATTTTTCCGCCAGAATCTGATTCGTGGCAGAAGGATCTTTGAGTATGACTCTTTTAACCTCTTCAACCCTGAAATTGTTCACAAAGGTACAAAAATTCTGTTGGTAGTGTTGATTTATGATGTGGGAAATATAAGTTCGGTTAGTCCCTGTAATGTTAGCTAAATCAACGATAGTAAGGCTTTCATTCAGATATATTTTCTGTTTCTCGAATAGATCTTTGATTTTATTAATGAGTATGTTGCCGGATATTTCCAATTGTACCTGTTCCTCATGAGTCGGACTTTCCGGCTCTTCCTGTAAAATGGGTGTAAGTTGATATACAGATTTTTGTTTGTATCCCATGTAGCCGACTATAAACAATAAACCGCTGAAAATTATGGATGCAAATCCGGTTAGAGTCGGATCTTTTTTAAAGAAATCTCTACCCAGAGAAGCTATGGTTATGGAGCATATACCAGTTAATATCATCGAGAGATTCAGAATTTTGACATTTATGTTTTTTCCATCTTCAATGTCAGAATAAAATTGTTCGGCTTTGGATGCATATTGTTTCAACAGCCTGGAGCTTTCTATCATTAAAAACAGCACCTGCACGATGAATAAAAATCGCATTGAAAAAAGAATGAATCTTACAAACTTGAGAGCAGGTGATGCTTGTGTAATACTTTTTTCGAAAATCCAGATTTTAAAATCGGCAAAACCTCCGATCAATATGCCGCTGGTATATAGAAGAACTAATACAACGGGAACAAGAAGAAATTTCCAGTGAATACTCCATGAGAATTTTTCATCGATTGTCAGCAATCTTAAATATATATCATTAGTGTCCGGTAAAGATAAAAAGAAATAGCAAAAAAAAGAGGGAACCTCCGAAGAAATCCCCTCTGATGTTTTAATTTTGTTTTGCAACTCAAAATTAAACATCATGGGCAAAGATACAAATTTTATCGGACAGCCGATCTTGGGACAGTTATTAAGTTTTTTGGATAAAGGAAAAATAAGGAAAGCCTCCAAGGCGTTGAAGGCAGACAGATATGTAAAGCGATTTGATAGCTATACGCATGTAGTTGTGATGTTGTTTGCTGTTTTCGAGGGATACCATTCCATACGCGACACAGTGTTGGGCTTGTTATCTAATACAGTAAAGCTGCAACATTTAGGGCTGGATTATGTTGTTCGTCGTTCAACCTTCTCAGATGCCAATCATCGTCGGCCTCATAAGCTGTTTGAACAAGTGTATTATCAAACATACGATGCACATAAGCATGTTTTATCGGACAGCCAACTGAGCAAAAAGGATATGAGGCGTTTGTATATCATGGATTCAACCACCATTACCCTGTTCAAGGATATTCTTAAGGGTGTTGGACGGAATCCTGAGAACGGGAAGAAAAAGGGTGGTATCAAGGCACATACGATCATTAATTCACAGGACAGTATGCCGTGTTTTGTCCGTTATACCGAATCAGCCCGGCATGACCATGTATTATTGAAGGATGTAGATTTGCCTGAGCATTCGTTCATCTGCTTTGATAAGGGTTATGTTGACTATGCACAGTATGATGTGTTCACATCGCGAAAGATATGGTATGTAACCCGTTTGAAGGATAATGCACTTTATCAGGCAAAACAAGAATTTGACATTCCCGATGATGTCCACGCGGGTGTATTAAAAGATGAAGAGATAGAGTTGTTTTATGGTGAGAACAAGCAACAGATACACAGAGCCAGAAGAATTGCATTTTGGGATGATGAAAATAATCGGGTATTTGAGTTTATCACCAATAATTTTGAATTGTCAGCCGATGAGATAGCGCTGATCTACAAGAAAAGATGGCAAATTGAACTTCTGTTTAAACAATTAAAGCAGAACTTTCCGTTGAAATATTTTTTCGGTGACAATGAAAATGCGATTATCATACAAATATGGTCGGCTATGATTGCCAATCTGCTGCTAACCATATTACGAAGTAAAATAAAGAAAAAATGGGCGTTTTCAAACATGATGTCTATCGTAAGATATCAACTGATGAGTTATATTAACGTATATGCTTTCTTTGAAGATCCGGAAAAAGCCTGGAGAAAGAAAATTGCTGAAGAAAAGGAACGTGAGAAATACAGGCAGGCTGATCCACAGCAATCTCTTTTCCCTTTACAGGGGGCTTGCTTTTGAAAATTAAAGAAAAACGGGCATCAATTGCCCTGTTTATGTTAGAATAAAAATAAATACCGGTTTTACCGGACAACAATGTATTAATTTAACGTGAGTTCGATGTAAGAAAAATTGAAAAAGGTTAGCATAATTCCGAGATAATTATTATCTTTATAGTGTTGAAATACAAATAAACAACTAAAATTCATC
>JAQWCZ010000366.1 GCA_028705705.1 Paludibacter sp. | reverse complement strand
CATAACAATTTCTGATAACCGTACCTGTATCTCCGGTTTCCTTTCCAACACGTCCAACCAATAAAGATACATGATCGCGACCTTCAACCTTACTATTAGACACATAACAATTTTCAATCAACACATTACCATAAGTACGACCAACCACAACAGCTACACCTGTACCTTTGGCTGTTGGTGTTCCACCTACAATGGAGGCATTTTCAAAACCAAGATTCCGGATAGTTGACCCTACTTCTTTTGCTGTATAACCAATGAAAGCAACTCTGTCGTTGGCAGTATCATTAACTTTCAGATTTTTAATTACATGACCGTTACCTTCCAGTTTTCCACCGAAATTATTAATTGGTATCCAGTTTTCATACTCAGTTCCTGCCAAATCAATATCATTCATTAATTGATATTCACGGGTTAAATCATAACGCATGGCATCCAGTTGTGCTGCATTGGTGATATTACTGGTTACAGCTTTTACCTGTACTACACATTGTTTTTGTACCCCGTTGGTAAAACCGTCAGTTGCGGTAGAAGCAGTAATAACGACCTCACCAGCAGCCAATGTAGTAACCAATCCTTCAGCAGAAACCGTTGCCTTCGTTTCATCAGAACTTGTATAAACAATTGCTTTCCCCGGCACAATAGAAGCTGCTGAAAGCTGATAAGTTTTACCATTATCTGCTAAGTTCAGCGTTGCCGGCATATTAACAATAGCATCCAGATTCAAAGGTAATGTTTGATGTTTGAAAACAGGAAAACCATCCGTCGGTAATTTCCAGGTATCTGTAAAGTCCCAGATCAGATAATCGTAGGTAGCCTGTGTCTTCAATTGTACAAGGGTATAGTTTCCTCCATGTTTTTTAGCAGGGCCAAAATCTGCATCGGTATCAGGTACAACAACACCTTTAACCAACGTACCGACATAAGCATAGTTGTCGACCAGAGAAATAGGCTTACCACCACCGTCATGAGCTAAAATACGACGAACTGTATTCCCTTTTAAATCCTGAGCCATGGTAATACAACATTCAATCTTATTATCCGAACCACCATCAATTAAAGATGCAATCCCGCCGGTATTGGAACTTGGAGATACAACCTGTCCGGCAAAATAAGCGTTCAGCACATGGGTGTTCTTAATGGTACCAATGATACCACCAACCTGAGAAGAACGGGTATAAATATAGGCATAAGCATAACAATTGCTGATTGTACCCTTTGCATCACCGTCTCCACCCCCGACAATAGCGCCAACATGGTCGTTACCTTCCACGTATCCGGTCACATAACATTTATTTACAGTGGCACCATGCAGTCTTCCAACAATAGCGCCGACGTCATTGCGTCCTATCACGTTGACATTTTCGAAACCAACATTTTGAATTGTTGCATTTTGTGCGAGTCCGAAAAAACCAATTCGATCAGAACCAGATTGATTAATTTGTAAATTAGAGATTACTTTCCCGTTGCCATTAAAAGTTCCTGTAAATGGAGCCGCATCATTTCCAACAGGAGCCCATTCCGTGGTCAGCGTAATATCCTGACCCAAGATGTAATCACCGGCAAGATTATTTGCCATGGCTCTTAATCCTGCTTCATCATTGATTGTAGTCTGCGACCACAAGCTCATCGACAAGAATATAAAAACTCCTGTCATGATTTGTTTAAGTCTAAATTGTTTCATGTTCATAAGTATTAAATTTGAATTAAAAAATAGAAAATTTAGTATGTAAAATTTGCGCAAATCTTATTTTAGTTTTTCTGCTCAGGCGGACAAACCTGCATAAATGCAACAATACTACTTGACTCATACGATTGAATATTGCCTGTTGGACAAGGGCTATTATAATCCCTGTGAGTTAATCCCCGTTTTTTGTCCCGGTTTCTCCACCCGATATTGATGTTATTATGTATCCAACCCAGATATTGAGTTTGTTCACAATCAATAATCAATTGCATCATATAATGCGCAAAGATTGATTTCAACACACCCTGTTCGTTCCAGTCACCCTCCGCAGGTAAAATACCATTACTATCACTCATCCTGTTTTTCGTAAAATTGGCCGCGAGTATCGCATCCTGAAGATAAACCGAATCATTGGTTGCTTTAAACAACAGAACAGCAGAACCGATACAAGTTCCCTGATTATAAGTGTAATTCTCTCCAAAAGCAGCCGGATTATTGCCGTTCTTGTGATCTGCAATCCGACCTGTTCTGTTTTCGAACAGGTTGGCACGTGACCATGCATATATTTTCCGGGCATTTTCAAGATACATTGTATTATTGGTTATCCTGTACAACAACATCGAAGCAATAGCCGTCGGGTAATTGATACAAGCATTTTTCACATCATGATTGAAACTCCAGTACATGCCACCTCCGACCGGATCGTAGGAATCACGCCAAACCCTTTTGTATCCGTCGATAGAAGTATTAAGATAAATCTCATTTCCGGTTATTTCATAAGCTCTTGCCAGTGAAATAATCCACCACATCATATCATCATAGATAAACCAAACCACCTTGTTCTCCCAAT
>JAQWCZ010000050.1 GCA_028705705.1 Paludibacter sp. | reverse complement strand
AAACAACATACCGATGAATTGCTTAAACGATTCATGGTAACCTGGAACTTTGATGGACTTAAATTAGACGGGCAACACATGAATTGCTGCCCCGCCGACCACAACGAGGCCAGTCAGCTTGAATATCCTGAACAGGCAATAGAACTGTTACCGACCTATTTTAAACAGATATATGAAGTAGCACGTTCTTATAAGCCTGATGCAGTCATTCAAAACTGTCCTTGTGGGTGTGCCATGAACTTCTTTAATATTCCCTACATGAATCAGGCTGTGGCTTCCGACCCTACTTCAAGCTTTCAGGTAAGGCTTAAAAATAAAGCTTACAGAGCTATTACGCAAAATCTGGCTTATTATGCCGATCACATTGAATTAAGTGACAATGGGGATGATTTCGGAACTCAAATTGGTATTGGAGGAGTTATCGGTTCAAAATTTACGTATCCGAAAGATAACCCGCATGTAAAAACAAGTTATGTATTGACACCTGAAAAGGAAAAGTTGTATAAGAAATGGGTTGGCATTTACAACGATAAAATGATTTCAAAAGGCACCTACCTCAATCTGTATGATATTGCCTATGACAAGCCCGAAACCCATGTGCTACAAAAAGGGGATACCCTTTATTATGCATTTTATGCCGACGAATGGGATGGGGAAATAGAGCTAAGGGGATTAAATAAAGATAAAAAATATACAGTATGTGAATATACTTCGGATGACAAGAAAACTTCTGTAATAGATGGGAATAAACCATTGATAAAACCCACATTCAAACGTAATTATTTAATTGAAGTTTATGATTAACACATGGGTTTAGTTTTTTTAATTGGTGTGGGAGTCTGCAGTCCCGGTTTCATTTCGGAACCGGGTATTGCAGACAATAGAAAAGAAAATTATCAATTTTAGAATACAAACAATTATCAATTTTAAATTAACATCAGAATAAATTATGCTTAGAAAAAATTCGCTTTTAATTTGCCTGGTTTTACTTATGATTTCTTCAGGAACATTTGCTCAGTTTCTGGTAAAAGGTAAAATCATTTCAGGAGAAGATAATCTCCCGATGCCGGGCGTGAGTGTCCTTGTGAAAAATACCACCAGAGGCACTGTTACTGACATTGACGGCAACTATAGCATTGAAGTGCCGAATGGAAACAGTACACTTAGCTTTACATTTGTTGGTTACAAGTCAGCAGAGCAGGCGGTAAACAACCAAAAGACCATTAACATGACCTTGTATCCCGACAATTTTGTCATGGATGAAGTCATTGTGATGGGTTATTCCAGCCAGAAAAAAGCTGAATTGTCAAGTTCTGTCGTAACGTTGACAGGAGAAGCTCTCTCGGATGTAACATCTTCTGACATCGGGAATCTGTTGCAAGGGAAAGTTGCAGGGGTGATGATTACCAATTCAACTGGACAACCCGGATCTGCTGCTAATATTCAAATTCGCGGTACAGGTTCTATTACAGCAGGATCTGAACCCTTGTATGTTGTTGATGGAATTCCGTATGGATCCTTTAATCCGAATGATGTTGAGACTATTTCTGTTTTAAAAGATGCCGGTGCAACTGCCCTGTATGGTTCTGCTGCTGCCGGTGGTGTTATCGTTGTTACTACCAAATCGGCAAAACACAATCAGGCAACACAAGTAAACTTCAAAGCAACTGCCGGAACAAAGTCAGCTCTTTTCGGAAACTTCTCCTTGATGGAGTCTGAAGAACTGTATTACATGCATAAAAACTTGTACAGTGCCGCCTTGTTTAAAATGCTTCGTCCCGCTGAATTACTGGAAAAAAATTATGACTGGGTGGATGGATTTTTTTCTCCGGGTTTTACTCAGAATTATTATGTTTCAGCATCCGGAAGTTCCGGGAAGATGGGGTATTTTGCTAGTGTTGACTATTACAAGGAAGATGGTACTTTAATCAACACTAATTTTGAACGTATTGCTGCCCGTTTGAATTTAAATTCTAAACTTTCTGATAAACTGGATATGAATATCCGTTTAGCCTATAACAATTCAAACGATCAGGGAACATCAAGCTGGACGACCTTAAATGATGCCTATACAAAAATGCCATGGGATATCCCTTACGATGCCAATGGTGAAATTGTGAAAATAACTAGTGCAACACGTCCTGACGATGGTAAAACCTGGTATTCTCAGGATAAATGGAATTCCTTGCACAATGAACAATATAATTATAATAAATCTCACTCTTATGGGATGGTGGCTGATTTTCAGTTAAACTGGTATATTAACAATTGGTTGGTCTTTAACACAACCAATCGTTTTGATCAAAGCACCTATAAAAACGTTCAGTTTATTGACCCGCGTTCCTATAGTTCGTCCTATGCCAACGGTTATATTTACAACAGCATTGGCATGAGTCAATCTTTTGGTACAACCAATATTTTAAAAGCAAACAAAGATGTTGGATTGCATAGCATAAATGGATTATTGGGTTGGGAATATGGCAAATATCACTCTGAATACACTTCAGCTTCAGGTACTGGTATGCCCAATGGCATGGATGCCCTGAATGCAAGTTCTATCTATGAAATTGGTGGATACAAAATCCCGGGAGCCGGATGGTCAGCCTTTGCTCAGGCACAATACAGTTACGCAGGTAAATATTTTGCTACGGCTTCATATCGTGCTGATGCAAGTTCCACATTCGGACCGGAAGACCGTATTGGTTATTTCCCATCCGGAGCAGCATCCTGGTTAATCAGTAAAGAGGATTTTTTATCTGATAACGACATTATTACATTCCTGAAATTAAGAGGTAGTTATGGCGTTACAGGTAATAGTCAGATTGGTAGTTTCAGGTATTTATCTACTTATTCTCTCAACAGTAGTTATCAAAATATTGTTGGTGCCACTCCTACCCGTCCGGCAAATCCATACTTAAGATGGGAAACAGCCTATATGGCTGGAATTGGTGTGGATGTAAACCTGTGGAAAAATATAGAATTAAACATCGATTTTTACAATATTGAAAATAAAGACTTATTATTGGAAGTACCACAAGCTCCTTCTACCGGGTTCTTCGAAATGACTGCCAATGTTGGTAGCGTTAGAAATCGTGGTGTTGAAATTCAGTTAAATACACTCAATATCCAAAATAAAGAATTTAAATGGAATACCATGTTCAATATTGGATTCAATAAAAATGAAGTAACATCTACACCCGAAGATGAAGCATTTTTACAACAAAGAAGTTTTGTTAAACAACAGGTAAAACGCGGTCAGGACATTTATAGCTGGTACATGCCCAAATGGATGGGTGTTGACCCGGCCAATGGTGATCCGTTGTGGGAAAAACTAACTTACGATGGAGAAGGAAATGTAATTGATCGTACAACTACCAATGTTTATAATGAGGCTGATTTCCAGGTTGTTGGAAAAGCAACACCTTTGTTTAGCGGTGGTTTTATAAACACATTTAATTACAAGAATTTCGATTTGAATATCAACACGAACTTTGTTGTAGGTAATAAAATATTTAATTACAACCGGTTGGCAATGGATGCTGATGGTGCTTATCTTGGTTATAATCAATTATCTATCGAAAATAATAAAATGGGTTGGACACGCTGGCAAAATCCGGGAGATGAAGCTACTCATCCAAAATTAGTGATGAATGGGAACAAATCTTCCAACAGTGTTTCTTCCAGATATCTTGAAGATGGTAGTTTTTTCAGAATTAAGAACGTATCTATTGGATATAATATTTCTGCAGATAATTTGAAAAAACTTCACATCAGCAATTGCAGATTATATATTACTGCAGATAACTTGTATACACTTACAAAATTCTCAGGTATGGATCCAGAAATAAATATGGAAACATCTGAATATGAATTAGCAGGATTATACAATGACAATTATCCAATCAGCAGACAATTTTTGATTGGGGTAGAAATTCGCTTTTAATTTTTAACATGAATGATTATAATAGTTTAAACGTATGAAAAGAAAAATTATATATTTTATTTCACTGTTGTTTTTAGTAACAGCTTGTGATTTGGACTTCTTCCCGTCTGATGCTATGACTCCGGAACAATTGGCAGAAGATCCGGGTGGAGCTGTGTACATCACAGATGGAAATTACTCCATGTTCAAAGATGAATATGAATACAAAGGACTGTACTCCGGAGGGAATTCTTATATCCGCCATTATATGCAAATGGCTGAATTTCCGAGTGATAACATCTGCCTTTCAGGCAGAACTACCGACGTACTCTATGATGCTACTGTTTACAGGACTAATCCTACACTTAAAAATGTAAGTACTTTCTGGTGGTTATCCTATCGGATTATATTTGGAGCTAATTCAGTAATTGAATCCGTTGTTGATGGAGCTTCAACAGAATCAGACTACATCAAAGGTGAGAATTATTTTATCCGTGCCATTGCTCACCTGAATTTGGTGACTTTATATGCGAAACCCTATTCTCACGGAAGAGATAACCAAGGTATTGTTTTGAGAACCAGCACTAATACGGCAAACACAACACGCGCTACCGTTGGACAAGTGTACGATCAAATTGAGGCAGACCTGAAAGAAGCAATTCGGCTGATGAGTAATGGTACGCGCCGTGGTAATGCCGGCTATGCTTCAAAAGAAGCAGCACAGGGATTATTATCCAGGGTATATCTTTATATGGAAAAGAATCAAGAAGTAATTACGCTGGTTAATGAAATGCTTAATAACGCAAGTCCGGCATCTAAACTGGAATCTAAAGCAAATTTCCAAAACTATTTTGCAAATACCCTGACTTCAAACGAAACATTATGGGCTATTGCACATACTGCGCTGGAAACCAGGGGTCAGTCATCCATTGCTTCCATGTATTTGAATGACGGCATGGGATGGGGTGAAGTTTTTTCTTCCGATCCTTTGAATAGCTTGTATGAGCGATATCCTAATGATGTGCGGTATTCCTATTTTGTAAAACCCAAATATCATACAACTCCCGGTTACATGATTTCATATCCGGTGGCAAATCCGGATGATGATTCCCGTGGCAATGAATTAAAGGATGTCACTTTAGACCCCATTACAAATAAGTACTACTATACAGATGGAGGTAAAAAAGTCAATGTAGAAACAGAACTTGTGAATGGATACGAACAAAAATACATTCTGCTGAATGGACAAAAACAACCGGTTCGTCTTACGCAGAAAATGCAAAACCGGAATTCATTCCCTATGTATTATGTTACCAAGTTCTCCTATCAGGATGGAGATCCGATGCTGAATTCACCGGTCATGTTGCGTTGGGCAGAAGTTATTCTGAACAGAGCTGAAGCTTATGCGAAAACCGCCGGCAAAGAAGCCGATGCACTGGCTGATGTAAATGTATTACGTACCCGTGCTGGATTATCAGGTAATGAACTATTTACAACATCCAATATGGGCGCGAAAGGTTATACAAATGTCTTGGATGTGGTGTTAGATGAACGTAGGTTGGAATTGGCATTCGAAGGTCATCGCATGTTCGACCTGTATCGCAACAAAAAGAACATGGACAGAAAATATGCTGGTGTACAACCCTGGGAAATAGTCAACTACGATAACAATAAAATCCAATATCCCATTCCATTTGATGAAATATCAGTAAGTGGAATTGAACAAAATCCGTAATTACACTAAATTATCATATGTAATAAACAACAATCAATTATTTTATTTATTTATTTACTAACAATTAAAAAAACAAAGTCATGAGAAAAGTTTTTAAATTTTCAGTTTTTGTTGCAATCGCATTTATCGCTTTTGCTTGCGAAAAAGCAGTGATTCCTACCGCTTCATTTACTTATGAAGCAGAAGATCTCACTGTTACCTTTACAAACACATCCAAAGATGCGACTTCGTATGTTTGGGATTTTGGAGATGAAACAACTTCAACAGAAGCTAATCCTGTTCACACCTATGCTGAAGCAGGGGACTATACCGTTACCCTGACAGCTAAAAACGGTGATGAAAGTAAAACTGTAACTGAAGAAATTTCATTAACAAAACCATTGATTCAATTAGATGGTGTATTTTCTGATTGGAATGAAGTTCCTGCAAACAAATTGGCATCAACTACATTGCCTAATGGTGCCAGTTTAACTGCTCTGAAAGAAATGAAAGTATGTGCTGATGAAAATTTCATTTTCTTCTATATAAAGATGGATCAGGCACATGTTGCTCCACTCGACATTTTCATGAACACAGATAACAACGCAACCACCGGTGGTAACTCCTGGTTATGGGATCCCTGTGGTGCTGATTATCTGATTGAAGGATTTGTTGATCAGGCTATGGGTGATGCAACTGTATTTAACTGGCCTGCAACATCTCCACAAGATGGTTGGGCATGGGTAGAAGCTGTGCCGGCAGGTAGCGGCATTGTTTCTATGTCAGAAATCAAAACCGTAAGTGGAACTATTGTAGAACTCGAAGGTAGCATTGTACGTGAAATGATTCCAACCACATTAGCAAATGAAATTGGATTCGGAATTTTCTCATCTAATGCTGACTGGGCAGAAACTGGTTCATTACCAACTGCTGCTGCAGATGCTGAAACAAAAGCTCCGTTGTTAACTGTAAAATTGAATTAATCAAATTCAGCTAATTAAAAATAAACGATGCAGGTAAAAGCATGGTATTACCACGATAATACCTGCATCGTTTTCCTTTTATCGACAGTTTCAATAATCTTCCAATTATTACTAACACTGAAAAAACAATAAAATGAAAATCAAATTATTCTGCACTTTCCTGGGTTTTATAGTTGTATTTACCCTGTTATCTTGTGATAAAAAACCTCCGGTTGATGAAGATGAATTGTTGACGAAAGTATCCTACACAGAATCATTTGAAGATTTCATCAATCCGGAAAGGGGATTTTATAATAATCAATCTTTCAGGTCTGGAAACACAAATGTATTAACAGCCTCTGCTGTAGCAGCACAAAGAACATTAGGAAGAAGCTTGTTCTTAACATTATATTATCTGACCGATTATCGCGACAAACCCATACCACCGGAATATCTTGCCCGTATTGAAACCAACATGAAAGCTTTACGTGAAGGTGGAAATAAATGTGTCCTTCGTTTCGCATACGTATCCAGTGAAAATGACAAACCCTGGGATGCTCCTCAGGAAATTGTATTACAACACATCCAACAAGTTGCTCCAATTTTACAGGAATATGCCGATGTCATCTATGTAATGGAAGCCGGTTTTGTAGGCGTATGGGGTGAATGGTATTATACTTCCAATTTTGGCATGACCCTAAGTTCTCCAGCAGATTATGCTCCACGTCGTGCAGTATTAGATGCATTACTCACCGCATTACCACAAGAGCGTATGATTTGTGTTCGTACCCCTCAATTTAAATTAAAATGCTTTGACATAACCTTTGCTGATACAATTTCAGTACTTACAGCTTATAATGGCTCCAATTTATCCCGGATAGCTGCACATAACGATTGTTTTTTAGCCAGTTCTAATGATTATGGAACTTTTTCAAGTAACAGCCAGCGGGAATTCTGGCATGCAGATTCCAAATACGTTGTAATGGGTGGAGAAACTTGTGGCGTATCAGCTTATTCAACCTGCGAAAATGCACTGGCTCAAATGGAAAACTTCCATTGGTCCTACCTCAACTCAGGTTATCATGGTACAGTCCTTGGCAACTGGAGAAGTGAAGGTTGTTTTGATGAAATTGCCCGTCGTTTGGGCTATCGCTTTGTACTTACTGAAGGTAAATTTACACCATCCCCGAAAGCAGGAAAAGAATTTGTAGCCAAAATCAATGTGAAAAATGTTGGATTTGCTGCACCTGCCAATCCTCGCGGACTGGAACTGATTTTTGTTTCAAAATCAGATAAAAATGAAAAATATGTGGTAAAACCCGACAGTGATCCAAGATACTGGTTTGCGGGCGGGGAATATACTATCTCCATAAAACATAACTTATCAACTCAAATGTCCGGGAAAGAATTTGATATTTACCTACATCTGCCGGATCCAAAACCAACTTTGTATGGACGTTCTGAATACAGCATTCGTTTAGCCAACGAAAATGTATGGGATGAAACAACAGGATACAATAAAATACACACTATAACAGTGCAATAACACAACAAATACATTGTAGTAAATATAATACAATGAAATACATAAAGAAATTATTTTTAATCATTTTCATAATAGGATTAGTCACTGCATGTAATCTTGATTATTTTCCTTCTGATGAGTCAACTGCGGGAGCGCTCAAAGATTCATACAACGGATTGGTTTATGCAACTGATGGTAATTATTCTATGTTTAAAGATCCTCTTGAGTACAAAGGAACTACGTCATCTTCCTACTCTTATTTAAGAAGACAATATGAGATGGCCGAATATTCAAGTGATGAAATCGTCGTATCAGGAAGAACTACATCCACGCTTTTTCAGGCATATACTTATGAAAGAAGTGCTTCCTTACAAAATGTTTCTTATGTGTGGTGGTCTGGATATAAAATAATCTACGGAGCTAATTTTGTCATTGATGCCATAGAAAACGGGACATCTGAAGAACTTGATTACCTGAAAGGTGAAAATCTCTTTTTAAGAGCCATTGTACACCTGCAACTTGTCAATCTCTACGCGAGTCCTTATTCTTATGGCAGAGAAAATCCCGGGATTGTGATTCGCAATAGTGCTGTAATTCAGAATACAAAAAGAGCCACGGTCGGTGAAGTATATGATCAGATTGAAAGAGATTTGATTGATGCGATCGAATTGATGCAACATGGAACCAGAAGAGGAAATGCAGGATACGCCTCCAGGGAAGCTGCTCAGGGACTTCTTACCAGGGTATATCTACACATGGGTAAATATCAGGAAGTAATTGACCTGGTCGATGAGATGCTTGATGGTGCAACACCTGAAAGCAAACTCGAATCTACAAGCAATTTCCCTGACTATTTCAAAAATGCCCTGAATTCAAAAGAAACATTATGGGCTGTTGCCATGACCAGTTACGATTCACAAGGTCAATCCAACATCGGTTCAATGTATTTAAACGATGGCATTGGATGGGGTGAAGTCTTTTCATCCGATCTCCTGAATGATTTATATGAAAAAAATCTCAATGATATTCGATATGGTTTTGTACTACCTCAATATCTGGATGAAAATAAATGGATGATTCGATATCCTATGCCTGGTTCTGATTACAGAGACGCCCGATCCAACAACATCATTGATGTTGAAAAAGACCTGACAAATCAATTTTATTTTATGGACGATAATAATCAAAAAATTACAGTCCAAACAGAAAATGCAGGAGGAAATGCAAAACACTTCATCATGCTGAACGGGATAAAGACACAAGTCAGGTTGACGAAAAAAATGCAACACCGAAACTCATTTCCTTTGTATTATATTACAAAATATTCTTACCAGGATGGCGATCCGATGTTGAGTTCTCCTGTGATGATCCGATGGGCGGAAGTTATCCTCAACCGTGCTGAAGCGTATGCCAATATTCCCGGAAAAGAATCAAATGCATTGGCTGATGTGAATATTATCAGAAGGCGAGCCGGATTATCGGGAAACCAACTTTTCAGTACCACTAACATGCAGGGATATAATAATGTATTAGATGTGGTATTGGAAGAAAGGCATCTCGAACTGGCATTCGAAGGTCATCGTACCCTGGACGTTTACAGGAACAAGAAAAACCTGAACAGGGAATATGCCGGTGTACATACCTGGGAAATTATAAACTACAACGATAATAAAGTTATTTACCCTATTCCATTCGATGAAACATCGGTTAGTGGTATTGCTCAAAATCCTGATTACTAAAAAATGAAATTTCTCCAATACATATACATTATTTTAATTGTTGTTTTTCAGGTTAACAGTGTATTTTCACAGCAACCTGAAAACACACGAAATTTATCAAAATATGCAAAGAACCATCTTGCTAAGGATGCTGTTTATCAAAACCAACATCCACATCAAACGGTTCAAATCAAAGCATCACAAGGAGGAAAAGTAAAAAATGTAATCTTAATCATTGGCGACGGCATGGGGCTTTCTCACATAAGTTCAGCCTGGGTTGCCAATCAGGGTAAACTTAATCTGGATAATTTTCCGGTAGTAGGTCTTTCCAAAACATACAGTCACAACCGACTTATTACCGATTCGGGAGCGGCAGGAACTGCCATTGCAACCGGAAAAAAAACCAATAATTACGTGGTTGGTGTCGACACTTTAGGAAATCCTTTAACAACAATCATAGATTATGCTGTAAAAGCAGGTAAAAAAACCGGTATCACTGTTGTTTGCCGGCTCAATGATGCAACACCTGCTGCTTTTGCTGCGCATCAAACTGATAGAGACCTCGCCGAAGAAATTGTCAGTCAATATCCTGCAAGTAATATTGATTATATAGCTGGCGGTGGGATGAAATACTGGCGAAACCGGTCTGATGAAAAAGATATGGTTGAAGTTATGAAACAAAAAGGTTATGCGTTTGCAGCTAAT
>JAQWCZ010000365.1 GCA_028705705.1 Paludibacter sp. | reverse complement strand
TGGTTGTAGAAATAATGATTGACGAATAGCGACAAAAGCTCTTACAATCGCAATATTAACTTGTATTGCAGTTTCACTTTTTAAAACACTTGCCAGCATAGCCACACCTTGTTCTGTAAATGCGAAAGGTTTATATCGTACTCCTCCCCAACTTGAGGACGCAAATTGCGTCCTCAAGTTTTTCCATTCTATAACTTCAAGTTCAAACATAAAATCAGATGGGAAACGGGTAATATTCCTCCTTACAGCTTCTTTCAGCCGTTTTGTTTCTACGCCATAAAGATCCGCCAAATCAAAATCCAGCATTACCTTATGATTCCTTATTTCGTAGATTTTGTTTTGAATCTCAGAAGTTTGAATTTGTAAATTTTCAGTCATAATTAAAGATTGTAATGTGGTTTTTGAATAAACATAAAGGGTTCATAATTAGGTTTATGTCGTTGTTGTTAAATTGTTGATTATTTGATTGATTTTTAGTTATTGGGTGATGTATCCAATTTTATTCCGAGGTTTGGCTTGTTGTTTTTTATCATTCTGCAATTCAGCCAAAGATTGGTTGATAAGCTCAATTTGCATACGAGTGTCTTCGTTTATGTCGTTGTAGTCGGAGAAAACTTCTTCTATATAAGTTTTGAGCTCTTTCATTTCGGCTTGAAGTGTTATAATCTTATCGTCAGGATTTTTGAGTACTACCTGACGAATCGCAATAAAGGCACGAACGAGTTGAATGTTGATTTGTATTGCAATGGTACTTTTTAATATACTTGACAACATAGTAACTCCATGTTCGGTAAAAGCATAAGGTAGAGCGGCATTTGGTCTTTTTGATTTCGATGTCATCACAATTTGTGATGACATTATTTTCCATTCAGATTCAGTTAATTGAAACATGAAATCTTCCGGAAACCGTTCAATGTTTCGCTTGACTGACTGGTTAAGTACCCTTGTTTCGACTTTATATATTGCTGCCAGATCAAAATCCAGCATTACCTTATGATTTCTTATTTCGTAGATTTTGTTTTGAATCGTAATAGGTTGGAGTTGTAAATTTTCAGTCATAAAATTAAATAGTTATGTTGGTTTAAGCTTAGAAACTAAGATATTAGAATCTTTTAAATGCAGCTTCCGTCGCCATTGATGTGTAAACAATTATTGATTGCAAAAGTAAAATTATTTCTTCGTAATTATAAAGGTGTTTACTGAAAATTAACAGGAAAAATGTTTGATTTGTGAATGGTTTAGGGCAAAGCTTTCAGCAAACTATTAAGCCTACGTTACAAACATTTTTCAATAAGCTAAAAATAAACTATTTTTGTAGTCGTTTTAATTTTCTGAAAAAAGTTCAGCCCATGTCAGCAAGCAACCAACAAAAAAAGAAAGTCTTGTTTATTGATCGCGATGGTACGATTATCATTGAACCATCAGTCACCTATCAGGTTGACAATCTGAAACAACTGGAGTTTTTGCCCAGTGTTATCCGTAACTTGTATTTCATCCGGCATAAATTAGATTTTGAATGGGCAATGGTAACCAATCAGGACGGACTAGGCACACCCGGTTATCCGCAGGCTCATTTCGATACGGTGCAGGGAAAGATGATGCAGGTGCTCAATAATGAAGGAATTGATTTTGATAAAATCTTTATTGATAAATCTTTTCCGGAGGAAAACCTGCCGACAAGGAAACCGGGAACCGGGATGCTGAGGGAATATTTTGCTGATGCGTATGATTTGGAGCATTCTTTTGTTATCGGTGACAGAGTTACTGATGTTGAATTAGCAAAGAACCTGGGTTGTAAGGCAATACTGATTAGTGGAGATGATAAGGTTTTGGAAGATAACGGATTGCAGGAGTATTGCGCCTTGCAGACAACTTCGTGGGATCGCATTACCGAATTTTTATTTGCTGGTGAAAGGGTTGCTACTGTTCAGCGTACAACCAAAGAAACGGACATTTTTGTGAAAATCAATTTAGATGGAAATGGAAAAGCAGATATCAATACCGGCTTGAAGTTCTTCGACCACATGCTGGAACAAATCGGTCGCCATGCCGGTTGTGATCTCACTATTCATGTAAATGGTGATTTGGAAGTGGACGAGCACCACACCATTGAAGATACCGCTTTGGCACTGGGTGAAGCGCTGTCAAAGGCTATCGGCGACAAAAGGGGCATTGAACGTTATGGCTTTACCCTGCCGATGGATGAAAGTCTGTGCTCGGTAGTACTGGATTTCGGTGGTCGTGCCTGGTTGATGTACGATGTGCAGTTCAAACGGGAATACGTGGGAGATATGCCGACGGAAATGGTCATGCATTTCTTCAAGTCACTGAGTGATGCTGCCCGGATGAATTTGAATATCAAAGCAGAAGGGGAAAATGAGCATCACAAGATTGAAGGCATCTTTAAGGCATTGGCCAAATCCATCAAAATGGCAGTAAAACGGGATATTTATCAGTACGAATTGCCGACGACAAAAGGAACGATTTAGCTATTCGCTAAAGAATTACATTTAAAAAATGAAAAAACGCTTTTTAATACTCCTCCCCCTCCCGTT
>JAQWCZ010000364.1 GCA_028705705.1 Paludibacter sp. | reverse complement strand
GCAAACGATTCAATAGCTTCGGCATCAACTGTGTGCTGGTGAAATACCGTGTGCCGCGTCGTGAGGGGTTGGAGAAACATGCCGCTCCTTTGCAGGACCTGCAGCGAGCCATCGCCTACACCCGTGCCCATGCAGACGAGTGGGGGATTGATGCCAATAGGATTGGCGTAATGGGCTTCTCGGCGGGAGCACACCTGTCCGCCGTGGCCAGCACTAACTACGCCGAACGGTCCTATCCCAAAGTGGATGCCTTCGACGAGGTGAGCCTCCGTCCCGACTTCACCGTCCTGGTCTACCCGGCTTACCTTTCCGGGGAACAATTCTCAATCGCCCCCGAGCTGAAAGTCGACGCCAATACACCTCCCACCATTCTGATCCAGACGCAGGACGATAAGAATTATATCAACAGTAGCCTGTTTTATTATTACGCCCTCAAAGAGGCAAACGTACCAGCCGCGCTGCATCTCTATCCCTCCGGCGGACATGGTTACGGGTTGCGCAATACGGGACACACGGTGAACGAGTGGCCTTTCAGGGTTATCTCCTGGCTGCGGGATATCGGGATGATGAAAGAATAAGCTTTAAAAGAAATCAATCAGTTAATAATTTCTGAATCGATTCTTTTGTGGAGGAACTGCCCGGACTTAGATGGAGACCAAAATCCACCATTACGCCTTTTTGATCGAATAGAAGATAATAAGGAATACTGCTTCTTGTGTTAAAGCGCTTCATGATGTCTTGCCATTCCTTATCGGTCAGGGCTACATGAACACCCGGAAGATGGAGACTTGCTATTTTTCTTTTTGCCTGTTCCTGCTCACCGTCCAGCCACAAGTAGACAAACGTAACCGGTTTATCGGCCAGCTCCTCGTGAAGCAATTTGCTGTATGGCATTTGTTTCATGCAGGGTCCACACCATGTTGCCCCGATATCCACGTAGACCACTTTTCCAGGATTGGAGTCGAGAATGTGTTTCACGATGTTGGATGAATCGGTTACCTGCGAACCGGATCCGCTCAGTTCAACGGCATTATTCCCTAAAACGGCATCTGAATAAATACGCGGATTGGCATTGAATGCCTTCACCTGATTGTATTGGTTATTAAGCGTAGTGCGCAGAAACCTGTCGGTTATCATTTCGTTGATCATGACCCGGTTGCTGTCGATCCATTCTGTCTTATGGGCTTGCAGGTACATGGCATTCAAAAAATCTGCAAATGCAAATTGCGACAGATAGTTGTTTTTCGAACTTGATTTGAGTTTCTCCAGTATTTTATTCCACACTGTCACATCGTCTTTTTTACCAAAGAATTCAGGATGATAATCTTCTACAATGTATCTCGAAAACATGTTTACCGTTTTAAAATAGCTCCCCATCAACATCGTATTATCCACTTCTTTTTCAAACTCAGTCACAAAATCGTAATATATTTCCCGATCATAGTCCGTCAGTTCTTCTTTTGATCGAATTGTATGTTGATAGGGAAATAAGAACAACGAGTAGTAATAATCCAGAGCAACCTGTTTTTTCGCCCATTTGTGAAACGTTTGCGATGTGTTGTGTTCCTGTTCAAACGTGGCAAGTTTATAAAGAGTTTCATCGTATTGCTTTTTCGCGTCTGTCCTGAAATCAGTAAATGATAATTCATACGGTTGATTGTATCGACCCAGGTACTGGTTCATGAATGCGTTGATGTGTCTGTTCAACCCGGCGTTTGTTCCTCTGAAAACGGTATTGGTGATGTTGCGGAAATCTTTTTCAATATACAAGCTGTCGCCCGGAGCGATCATGATACGATCTTCGACCGGAACAAATGATATTTCGCGTGTGGTGATAGGGTAAATTTCAAAGCGAAACATTCCATCTTTGGCAAGAGATGAAGAGTGTTTTGTTTCGTTCCCATAAAAATCGAGAAGTGATATTTCCAGCCACTTCACGTGCGGATATACATCAAGGTTGCTTATTTTACCGGTAATAATGGCTTTTTCACCCTGATCCAATTCCACACCGGTAAACATTGGCGGGTTTTTGGATTCTTCCTGTAGTTGGCAGGCAGTCAGAATGAGAATCAGTGAGAGTATTGCAGCTTTTGTCATAATCAGGTAATAATTTTTGACATTAACATATGCAAGTATACACTTTTATTTCAAATATCAACTCCTTTGGATATAAATTATGATGAATAAAATAAAAAGCAGGGAGACAAGACCTATTGGGTATCAATTGGCTTTTCACTAAACCGGGTAATTCCAATAGGAATTATTCGTTTCATATTTTATGATATCAGAACATAATCAAGGAAATTTTAAAATAAAAACGGAGACTTTCACAAGCCTCCGCTTTCGGAATTTATGTAAATTAGAAGTAGAGTTTTCTTTTTGTGAGCAGTGTTCAGTTGCCTGCTCTTATTTTTCCTATTCCATCCTTGGAGAGGTCCGTCTCTTTGGGCTTACCAAAATACCTCACGTTACCGATACCCTGAGATCTCACTTTCAGGTATTCGGAAGCATAACAGCTTACATTGCCCACCCCTTCGGAGGAGACGATGGCCTCAC
>JAQWCZ010000049.1 GCA_028705705.1 Paludibacter sp. | reverse complement strand
TAATTATGTTTTTGCCAACATCAAAGGTAAAGGACATTTCGTTGGTATAAACTATTATATACACTGTCCTTCACCTATGTGGTACGGAGAAGGTGATGATATGTGGTTTATCGACGGAGACACTCTTCCCACTATACAAGGGACAGGAACAGAAGATTTTTTCAATACTGCGTGGTGTCCAAAAGAAACTTTCTATCATCCTTATTATGGTTCTCCCCATGTAAACAATGAAACCGGTTGGTTGGGACGTACCCATGTTTACCGGTTTTTCATTCAAGACCCTATTTTTTTCGACAAGTCATTAAAAGGGACAATTGAGCACGGACACGGAAATAATATGACATTGGATATTGCAACTGTTGCATACTGGTACCAGAGTGAAGCTACTCGATTACCTCCTGCTCCGTCAAAAACTGACCGTCAACCTAAACCAATGATTACATCTAAAGACATACACCTATGGCGACAAGAATGGCGAAAAAACAAAGGAAATGTTTCTAAACTTTGGGGAAACGAAAGATAAAGCATGTGACCTTAGCTTGTATAAAGATATGTTGGATATATATTTCAATACGTTTCAATACGCTGCCTTAAACTGCTCCAAAAACCTTACATCGTTTTCTGAGAACATGCGCAGATCTTTCACCTGATATTTCAGGTTGGTAATCCGTTCGATACCCATTCCAAAAGCATATCCGGAGTAAACCTTTGAATCTATACCACAGTTTTCGAGCACATTCGGGTCCACCATACCACAACCCAGAATTTCCACCCAGCCGGTGTGTTTACAGAAAGGACAACCCTTTCCGCCACAAAGGTTACAGGAAATATCCATCTCGGCGCTAGGCTCGGTAAACGGGAAATAAGAAGGACGCAGTCTAATTTCTGTTGACTCGCCAAACATTTCCTTGGCAAAATACATCAACGCTTGTCTCAAATCTGCAAATGACACATCTTTGTCGATGTAAAGTCCCTCCACCTGATGAAAGAAACAGTGGGCACGATATGAAATGGCTTCATTGCGATATACCCTACCCGGAAATAACATCCGAATCGGTGGTTTTTGTTTCGACATCACGCGAATTTGTACTGATGAAGTATGTGTCCGTAACACTACATCTGGATTTTGCTCTATGAAGAAAGTATCCTGCATATCCCTCGCCGGATGTTCAGGTGCAAAGTTAAGCGCACTGAACACATGCCAATCGTCCTCAATTTCAGGACCTTCAGCTATAGTAAATCCAATTCTGGAAAAAATATCGATAATTTCATTTTTAACTAAAGACAACGGATGTCTTGTACCTAAACGAACAGGTTCGGCGGTCCGGGTAAGATCCGATTTTTCGATTTGTCCGGTAACATTATTCAAAGCTTCTTTCAGACTGTTGATTTTATCTTGTGCTTCATTTTTCAACTCGTTTAGCAACTGCCCCACTTCACGTTTTTCTTCGTTGGGAACATTCCTGAATTCATTGAACAAAACCGACACTTCACCCTTCTTACTCAGAAACTTAATCCTCAAAGCTTCCACTTCATCCATGCAGGTAGCATCCAAACTCCTGATTTCATCCAATAATGCTTTTATTTTCTCTTTCATTCCAAAATTTCTTTTATTTGCCTGCAAAATTAATGATTTTTTCGCAAATATCCCTGAAATAGAATATTTTCATTCACAACCCTCTAAATATCGAAAATATTAGCTTATTTTTGTATGTTTGAAAAAAACAATATGATATGAGCATAGCAGGTATATTGAGTTTTTTAAGTGATTTAAAAGAAAATAATAACCGCGAATGGTTTGCCGAAAACAAACATCGTTATGACGAAACCAGGGCCGATTTTGAAGAAATCAGTCAATTACTCATAAACGAGGTTGCTCGGTTTGACGAAGATATCAAACATATTTCTGTTAAAGATTGCGTCTTCAGAATTTATAGAGACACCCGCTTTTCTCAGGATAAAACTCCCTACAAGACACATTATGGCGTATTCATTGCTGCCGGAGGTGGTAGAAAAAGTGTACGCGGTGGATATTACCTCCATTTTGAACCTGGAAAATCTTTTGTTGCTGTCGGTGTCTGGTGCCCTCCTCCAGATGTACTCAAAGCACTCAGAAAAAGCATTTACGACAATATCGATGAGTTGAAAAAAATCACTAACGAAGCAGGGTTCAAATCTTATTTTAAGGGATTTTATGATGAAGAGAAACTGAAAACCGCTCCGAAAGGTTTCCCGAAAGATTTTCCGGATATTGATTTGCTAAAACTCAAACATTATATGGTTGAGTTTACATTACCGGAAAGTTTGTTGTCTGATAAAGATTTTATCATTGAACTTGCCCTCATTCTGAAAACAGCTCAACCACTGAATGCTTTTCTGAATTTTACAGTTGATGAAGTTGTTTCATAAAAATTCAAAAACCACTAAACAATTACTATATATGGAAATACTACCCTTTGTTAAGAACGATCCTTATTTGGAGCCATACGCTGCCGCAATTTTCGGCAGATATGAATATTTCAGGGAAGTTGAAAAAAGATTATTAACAGAGAGCCATTCTTTGTCAGAATTTGCATCCGGTTATCTTTACTTTGGTTTACATCGGCTTACTGATGGATGGGTTTTTCGTGAATGGGCTCCCAATGCTACTTCCATATATTTAATTGGCGATTTCAACAATTGGCAAAAACATCCTGAATATCAATTAAAGAAGCTTCAGAATGGCATTTGGGAAATCAAGCTGCCTGAATATGCCATAACGCATAGTCAGCTTTACAAACTACTTGTTCAGTGGGAAGGTGGTGAAGGAGAAAGAATTCCGGCATGGACTAGAAGGGTTGTACAAGACAACGAAACAAAAATTTTCAGCGCCCAGGTTTGGCAACCGTTGAGACCTTATAATTTTAAAATCAAGAATTTTAAACCACAATTAAAGCCATTACTCATTTACGAATGCCACATTGGCATGTCGGGCAGTGAAGAAAAAGTATCAACATACAATGAGTTCCGAATCAATGTGTTACCCAGGGTTATCAAAGCAGGCTACAATTGTATTCAGTTCATGGCCATTCAAGAACATCCTTACTATGGTTCTTTCGGATATCATGTTTCCAGTTTCTTTGCTGCTTCATCCCGTTTCGGCACTCCGGACGAACTGAAAATTCTGATTGATGAAGCACATGAAAACGGCATTGCTGTGATAATGGATATCGTTCATTCTCATGCTGTGAAGAACGAAGTAGAAGGGCTGGGACGATTCGACGGCACTCCTTCCCAGTACTTCCATGGCGGTCACCGCAGGGAACATCCGGCCTGGGATTCTTTATGCTTCGATTATGGTAAACCAGCGGTATTACATTTTTTGTTATCTAACTGTAAATATTGGTTGGAAGAATTTAAATTCGATGGCTTCCGGTTCGATGGAGTTACCTCTATGCTATACAGGAGTCATGGACTTGGAGAAGATTTCGGTAGTTATGCATCGTATTATAATCTGAATCAGGATGGTGATGCCATCTGTTATCTGACCTTAGCAAATAAGCTGATTCATGAAGTTAACCCCAATGCTATCACGATTGCGGAAGAAGTCAGCGGCATGCCCGGATTAGCCGTTAAAGTTGAAGATGGAGGCATTGGTTTTGATTATCGCATGGCGATGGGTATTCCTGACTTTTGGATTAAATATATCAAGGAAGTACGCGATGAAGATTGGAAAGTCGGACATATATGCTGGGAACTGACGAATCGCAGGGCAGACGAAAAAACTGTCAATTATGCTGAAAGTCATGATCAGGCAATGGTTGGAGATAAAACCATCATATTCAGATTAATTGACGCTGAAATGTACTGGCATATGCAAAAAGGTGACAACACCCTGACAGTTGACAGGGGAATTGCCCTCCATAAAATGATCAGATTAATCACAGCTACAACTATAAATGGTGCATACCTTAATTTCATGGGCAACGAATTCGGTCATCCCGAATGGATAGATTTCCCCCGTGAAGGAAATGGATGGTCGCATAAGTACGCCCGTCGTCAATGGGAATTGGGTGATAATCAAAATTACCTTTATCATGATTTGGGTGAATTTGACCGTGACATGATCACACTCATCAAATCTGTACATGAATTTAATGAATTACCCATACAACAATTATGGAATAAGGAAGATGACAAAGTCCTTGCTTATCAACGTGGCAATCTAATCTTCATTTATAATTTTAATGGAGAAAAATCTTATGTGGATTACGGAATCCTGGCTGACAAGGGCACTTATAAAATAGTATTGAATACTGATAATTCTAAATATGGTGGTTTTGATCTGGTTGATGAAAGTATTGAGCATATAACTTTAATGGAACCGGTTCATGAAAGCGGCAAGGAATGGTTGATGTTATATTTACCGGCAAGAAGTGCAATGGTACTTAAGAAGACAAATTAATCCAAAAAAAATGTTTAGGCATCTTCTTGTACCTAAACATTTTTTCATTAAGTAATATATGAAATCTTTGGTTCTAAATAAAACCTTTCAGATTGATTTACATAATGATATGTTTCCTTATATTTTGTGCAATCAAAATCATTTCTTCCGGATCCAACTTTAATTTAGGATTTTTAAAATTCAAATCTGATTCTTTTTTGATCGGCACCAAGTGAATGTGCGCATGCGGCACTTCCATACCAAGTACAGCAACACCGATTCTCACACATGGAACAGCTTGTTGAATGGCTCTTGCAACTTTTTTAGCAAAAATCATCATGTCTCCAACCAATTTATCATCCAGATTAAAAATATAATCTTCTTCAATTTTAGGGATGACCAATGTATGTCCTTTTGTCATCGGACTGATATCCAGAAACGCAAAGAAATTCTCGTCCTCTGCAATTTTATAACAGGGAATTTCACCCTGTATTATTCTGCTGAAAATTGTCATAATGCAAATATCTTTTTACAATGAAATTTCCACTATTTCAAACTCCATAAGACCGGAAGGAACCTGTACGTTAGCTTTTTCACCTACTTTTTTACCCAGCAATCCTCTGGCAATAGGTGTAGTAACCGAAAGTTTACCCTCTTTCAGGTTGGCTTCACTTTCAGAAACAATCATATACGACATCACCTGACCGGTTTTAATATTCTTAATCTTAACTCTGTTAAGAATTTGCACCTCATGGGTTTTAATTTTTGATTCATCTATCATACGAGCAGAAGCCAAGGTTTCTTTCAACTGAGCGATCTTCATTTCGAGTAATCCCTGAGCCTCTTTTGCAGCGTCATACTCAGCATTTTCCGACAAATCACCTTTATCCCGGGCTTCAGCAATTTGTTTGGAAATAGCTGGCCGCTGAACACGTTCAAGGTCGTTCAATTCCTCTTTTAACTTCTTGTACCCATCTTCTGTCATGTAAGTCACTGCCATGATAAATCCTCCTTAAAAAACGTTTATAATTAATTCAAACAAAAAAGAATTCCGACTACATCTGCCGGAACTCTTAAATTTACCCTGTTTATTTTATGCAAATATAGTCTAACTTTTCCGAAATAAAAAATCTTTTATATGTTTTAAAGCAATATTTATCAATACTTTCTATTAAAAATTGTTGAATAAATGACGGCCTTTTTTACTTCATCCATGTTATCCAACTCAATTTCAGACAATATAGAAGATTCAGGTTCTTCAGGTTGCAGTTCTTTAAAAGATTTTACCAGTTTCACCTGTCTTTTTGCCTTCATCATAGACACATCTTCTACTGTATCATAAGTAGGTATCTCAATTTTGGTCTCTTTAATTTTAACCTCGTGATATATAGGATTTTCAGGTTTTTTGTAATCAGTAAATTCCGGTATAACATCGTCCAAATCGGGCAGTTCCGGAATCTCTGTATGCTCCGTTTCCGTTTTTCTCATTTTCTTCCGTTTACCAAGTATACTACTGATACCGGCAATTAGAATAATAATCAGATATATGTAGTCACCAAAACTGTCCATAATAATTTTTTATTATTTCGACAAATATAAGCAAAGCTTTTCATTTATGAAACAACCGGATACAAAAAACAATGGGTAACTTCACAGCCACCCATTGCACATTTTAACCTAAACCTTAACTATGAAAAATTTATCTGTTTGTTTACAATACAAAGATATATCGCATTGTTCAATCTACCAAACAATTCGACAAAAAAAATACGCAAAAGGTAAACATTTAACTTTTAGCAACATTTTACATTTTGCCTTATCCTGGTTTCCAGGTCTTTAAAATTAAGACTTAACAGATATTCATATTGTATAACCTACTACAGGCGTCACATAGCAGAGATTTTTGTAATATTTCCATATTTAATCAATATCCACTACCTTTGTAATTATATTAAGAAATAAACATAAATCATGAAGAAAGAAGAAACAAATGTTGTTTCAGCGGACTCTAAATCCGCCATGAACGACAAAAAGCTTTTTATTGAAACCTATGGGTGCCAGATGAATGTTGCTGACAGTGAAGTTGTTGCATCCATCATGGAAATGGATGGTTTTGAACTGACTAATAAAATTACCGATGCTGATGCGATTTTTGTCAACACCTGTTCAGTAAGAGATAATGCAGAACAAAAGATTTATCAGCGTTTAAAGTATTATCATTCTCTCAAAAGAAAGAAGAAAAAAATGGTGATTGGCGTAATCGGCTGTATGGCAGAAAGGGTCAAAGAAAACCTGATAACAGAACATGGAGTCGATTTGGTTGTCGGTCCTGATGCATATCTCGACATCCCCAATTTGATTAATTCAGTAGAAAACGGCGAAAAAGCAATCAATGTAGAACTTTCGAAAACTGAGACTTACCGTGATGTAATGCCTACAAGAATCGGGGTTTCCATTTCAGGATTCGTATCCATCATGCGGGGATGTGACAAATTTTGTACGTATTGCGTGGTTCCTTATACAAGGGGAAGAGAACGAAGCCGTGATGTTAACAGTATACTCAATGAAATCAGGGATTTGCGTGCAAAAAATTACAAAGAAGTAACACTGCTCGGTCAAACCGTCAACTCGTATAAATATGAGAAAGACGGTAAAACGGTTTTATTCCCTGAGTTATTACAAATTGTGGCAGAAGCTGTTCCCGACATGCGCATCCGCTTTACCAGTCCACATCCCAAAGATATGAACGACGAAACTATTGAGATGATAGCCCGCTATCCTAATATTTGCCGGTTTATTCATCTTCCTGTTCAATCTGGAAGTAATAAGATTCTGAAACTGATGAATCGTAAATACACGCGTGAATGGTATTTCGACCGAATTGACACCATCCGCAGGATTATTCCCGACTGTGCCATCGGAACCGATATATTTTGCGGTTTTTGCGATGAAACTGAGGAAGATCATCAGGACACACTCGATTTGATGCGCAGGGTGAAATTCGATCAGGCTTTTATGTTTAAATACTCAGAAAGACCGGGAACAATTGCCTCCAAACGTATGCAAGACAACGTCCCGGAAGATGTTAAAATAAGGAGATTAAACGAAATTATCGCATTGCAAAATGAAATTTCAAACAAGAGCAACCAGGAAGATGTGGGCAAGATCTATGAAGTGCTTGTTGAAGGATTTTCTAAAAGGTCAAATGAACAACTGTTCGGCAGAACATCACAAAACAAGGTTGTTATTTTTCCAAGAGAAAAGAGACGGATTGGTGAGTTCATTCAAGTTAAAATTTTATCTGCATCTTCTGCAACATTAATAGGAGAAGTTTTAGAATAATTCCATTAAGTAATTCATTTAATTTATTAATATGAATGATTATAAATAGAGAAATTTTTCCGCAATACTTTGTTATATTGAAAGGAAATAACTAATTTTGCGTCCAGAAAAAAATATCACCCATTAAAATTCAAACATCTGTAATTCTGTAATTTACATTAATAAAACAAAACTAAAACAAAAATCTATGTGGCTAATTGATTCCTCCATTGGGAGAAAACTAATCATGAGTATCACGGGAGTTATGCTCGTGTTATTTCTGCTGTTTCACAGCATAATGAACTTTGTAGCTATCATTAATCCTTATGCTTATGATGCAATCTGTGCTTTTTTGGGAGCTAACTGGTATGCTTTGGTTGCAACAATGGGATTAGCAGCAGGTTTCGTAATCCACATCCTCTATGCTTTTTATCTGTCATTACAAAACATGAGGGCACGCGGAAATGATCGTTATGCTGTAACATCCAAACAAAAGGGAGTTAGCTGGGCATCGCAGAACATGCTGATTCTGGGTGTAGTGATTCTGGGTTTTCTTACCTTGCATTTATTCCAGTTCTGGAGTAAAATGCAATTAATTGAACTGATGCACAAAATGGGAGATCAGTCAAATGAAGAAGCGGTAAGATTTGCAGCCAAGGGAGCTCATTGGGTACAGTATTATTTCAGTCAGCCTCTTTACTCTATTCTATACATTGTTTGGCTCGTTGCCCTTTGGTACCACCTGACTCATGGCGTTTGGAGTTCATTACAAACACTCGGTTTAAGCAACAAAAAATGGTTACCCAGGATCAAATCAATTTCGAACGTAATAGCAACCATTATTATTTTATTATTTATTTCTATTCCGGTTTGCGGATTACTTGAAGCCGGACCCTTGTTTTCCCCGAATTCAACTTATCATCCATTTCTAAATTTATAATATATTATGACCAAGAAACATGTAACTTCTCAATCAGAAGCTCCAATCATAGAGGCTAAAATTCCGGAAGGACCATTAGCAGAGAAATGGACTAATTATAAAGCAAATCAGAAATTAGTCAACCCCGCAAACAAGCGCAGGTTAGACATCATCGTAGTGGGAACCGGTCTTGCGGGTGCTTCTGCCGCTGCTTCTTTAGCTGAACTTGGATTCAATGTATTGAACTTTTGCATCCAGGATTCACCCCGCCGTGCTCACTCCATTGCGGCTCAGGGGGGTATCAATGCAGCAAAAAACTACCAGAATGATGGTGACTCAGTTTACCGTTTATTCTATGACACTTTAAAAGGTGGAGATTACCGTGCACGTGAAGCCAACGTTTACAGACTTGCAGAAGTATCTAACAACATCATCGACCAGTGTGTCGCACAAGGTGTTCCTTTTGCACGCGAATACGGAGGTTTGCTCGATAACCGTTCATTTGGTGGTGCTCAGGTTTCACGTACATTTTACGCCCGTGGACAAACCGGTCAGCAATTGCTTCTGGGAGCTTATTCAGCATTAAGCAGACAAATCGGCAAAGGAACGGTAAAATTATATGCCCGTCACGAAATGCTCGATGTAGTAATTATTGATGGTCGCGCCAGAGGTATCATTGCCCGCAACCTCGTAACCGGTAAAGTTAAACGGTTTTCTGCTCATGCTGTTGTGGTAGGGTCCGGTGGTTACGGAAACACATTTTTCTTGTCAACCAACGCGATGAGTTGTAATGGTTCAGCAGCCATTCAGATGTACAAAAAAGGCGCTTTCTTCGCCAATCCGGCTTTTGCTCAAATTCATCCAACCTGTATTCCGGTACACGGTGAGTTCCAGTCAAAACTGACCCTGATGTCTGAATCGCTCCGTAACGACGGTCGTATCTGGGTTCCAAAGAAACAAGAAGATGCAGAAGCTATTCGTCAGGGGAAACTCAAACCTACTGATTTAAAAGAAGAAGACAGGGATTATTTTCTGGAAAGAAGATATCCGGCTTTTGGGAATTTAGTGCCCCGTGACGTAGCTTCCCGCGCTTCAAAAGAAAGATGTGATGCCGGTTATGGCGTAGGTAATACTGGTTTAGCTGTGTATCTTGATTTTGAAGATTCAATCAAAAGACTTGGTGAAGATGTAGTTCGTGCACGTTATGGAAACTTGTTCCAAATGTACGAGAAAATTGTAGATGACAATCCATATAAAACACCCATGATGATATATCCGGCTATTCATTACACCATGGGTGGAATTTGGGTAGATTACGAATTGATGACGACAGTAAAAGGATTATTCTGTATTGGGGAAGCTAACTTCTCAGACCACGGTGCAAACCGACTGGGAGCATCTGCTTTGATGCAAGGATTGGCAGATGGATATTTCATCTTGCCATATACCATTCAAAATTACCTGGCGGATCAAATCCGAATTCCACGTTTCAGCACAGATTTACCTGAGTTTGACGAAGCTGAAAAACAGATCAGCGAAAAAATCAAACGCATCATGGCTGTGCAGGGAAAACGTTCGGTTGACTCTATTCACCGGGAATTGGGATTAGTCATGTGGGATTTTGTCGGCATGGGCCGTAACAAGGAAGGCCTTGAGCATGCGCTGGAAAGAATCCAGAAAATCCGCAAAGAATTCTGGAGCAATGTGTTTGTTCCCGGGAAAGCTGAAGATATGAACAATGAATTGGAAAAAGCATTGCGTGTAGCTGACTTCATTGAAATCGGTGAACTCATGGCCAGAGATGCTTTGTTGCGGGAAGAATCCTGTGGAGGACACTTCCGGGAAGAATATCAGACAGAAGAAGGTGAAGCGCTCAGAAATGATGAGGATTTTGCATTTGCTTCTTGCTGG
>JAQWCZ010000363.1 GCA_028705705.1 Paludibacter sp. | reverse complement strand
ACCCGCTTACCCGGGCGAAAATGACCCCGAGCGAGCTGAAACAAGCTCAGGAAAAAGCAGATAAAGAAGCGGCTGAAAACTGGATACCGGAAAACGGAACATTGTTATTCCCGGGTAAGGGAAACAATCTTTGTTCCGAAAAGCAATACGGCGACTTCGAAATGTATGTCGACTGGAAACTCTATCCCGGACCAGAACCGGATGCCGGTATATACCTGCGGGGTACGCCTCAGGTGCAGATTTGGGATACCGCCCGCGTAAAAGTCGGCGCCCAGGTGGGCTCAGGTGGATTGTACAACAACAAAGTAAACCCAAGAAAACCGCTGAAAGTGGCCGATTTGAAATTAGGTAGCTGGAATACTTTCTATATCAAAATGATTGGAGAACGGGTAACGGTTTACCTCAATGGTGAGTTGGTGACCGACAATGTCATCCTGGAAAACTATTGGGACAGAAGTCAGCCTATCTTCCCGTTTGAACAGATTGAATTACAAGCGCATGGCAGTAAAGTTGCTTACCGCGACATCTACATCCGTGAAATTGAGCGTCCCGAGCCATTTAAGCTATCCGCTGAAGAAGCACAAGAAGGTTTTGAAATATTGTTCGACGGCACCAGCATGCATAAGTGGACAGGCAACACCACTGACTATATCACCGAAGATGGCAATATCGTATTGTATCCGAGCAGAAGTTTTGGTGGAAATCTGTACACCAAAGATCAATTTGATAATTTCGTTTTCCGGTTTGAGTTCCAGTTAACTCCCGGTGCAAACAACGGATTGGGTATTCGTACCCCGATGGAAGGTGATGCAGCATACGTGGGCATGGAGTTACAAATCCTCGACAACGATGCCCCAATTTACAGCAAACTAAAAGAATATCAGTATCATGGTTCTGTATATGGCATCATTCCGGCTAAACGCGGTTACCTGAAACCTAACGGCGAATGGAATTATCAGGAGGTTATTGCCAATGGTGACAACATCAAAATCACCCTGAACGGAATTGTTATCCTGGAAGGTAACTTGAAAGAAGCCACTAAAAACGGAAATTTAGATAATAAAGAACATCCGGGGCTATTTAATAAATCTGGGCACATTGCTTTCCTGGGACACGGGTCGCAGGTGATATTCAGGAATATCAGAGTGAAACGGTTGTGAGACTCATTTAATATTCAGTCTTAAAATAATAAAAGATGAAAACCAAAGTATTTTTAATTTCCATGATGATTTGTTTATGTTTTCTGACAGTAGAATCACAACAAATCAGGGTTGCCTCGTATAACATAAGATATTATACTTTACGAGATTTAAAAAGTGGAAATGGATGGGATCAACGAGCACCTTATGTTTCACAATTAATACAATTTCATGATTTCGATATTTTCGGCACTCAGGAAGGGATGAAAAATCAACTGGACAATATGCTGAATGCTTTGCCCGAATATGATTACATTGGTATAGGACGTGATGACGGCAAAGAAAAAGGAGAATATTCAGCAATTTTTTATAAAAGAGCAAAATTCATATTATTAAATTCAGGAAATTTTTGGTTGTCAGCAATAACCGACCGACCAAATGTTGGTTGGGATGCAGATCAAACGCGTATTTGCAGTTGGGGTCGGTTTAAATTAAAAAAAGGCAATAAAGTATTTTGGCTATTTAACCTGCATTTTGACCACAAAGGTGTAATTGCCAGAAATGAAAGTGCAAAACTTGTGTTAGAGAAAATAAAATCAATGTGTGGAAAAGACCCGGTCATTCTGATGGGAGATTTCAATGTCGATCAATTCAGTGATGCGTATAAGCTGATCAATACATCAGGAATACTTACAGATGTATATGATCTTGCTGAAATAAAGTATGAATTAAATGGCACATTCAATGGTTTTGACCCCAATTTATTTACAGAAAAACGTATTGATCATATATTCATCACAAACCATTTTCGGGTTGGTCGTTATGGAATATTAACTGACACATACAGAGTACAACCCCTTAATGACAGTGTAATAAGTTCACCTAATTTCCCGGTAGAAGCTACTTTTAAAAAATCACAGGCGAAGTTACCTTCAGATCATTTTCCTGTGTTCATTACACTGGACTTTGACAGAAAAGGATGTCTTAAAAGAAAGTAAGTAAGAGTAATTCTCAAAAGCTATTTTTGCATTCAACATCTTATTTTTAATTCATCGAAAAACTTATTTCATATGAACTTATTTAAACCAACAGCAATATTGCTGTTAACACTCATGCTAACCTGTTTTACTTTTGAAAGTAAAGCGCAAGCCGACTTCATCATTCCCAAACCGGCATCTGTCATCAAACAAAAAACTGATTTCGTGATTGACGGAAACACCCTGATTAATCTCCCGGAAAATTCCCGGATGATGCTTCAGAATGGCAACTATCTGTCAGAGCAACTTAATGCTCTTTTTCATAAGAATCTAAAAACGGTAGTTGGTAAAAGAAAAATTGACCATGCAATTAACATCAGTATAAATAAAAAGCTGGGAGAAGAGGCTTATTCACTGGAAATCAAAAATAAACAGATTAATCTTTG
>JAQWCZ010000362.1 GCA_028705705.1 Paludibacter sp. | reverse complement strand
AGGCAATATGGACGACATGAAAATCCGTCCGGTTAAATGCAAATATGCCAATATGTACCGTCCTGCCCAAAGAACAGAAGTTGATACCCAAAAACTGGAATTACGCAATATGATTCGGCAGGTGCTGACCGATAGGGTCAGTGAGGAATAATTTTTATTCGTACCGGATAATCTTTGCCGGAAGAATTTTGGTAATCAGGTAGGATGGACCAATCATCATCAGAATGGAAGCCAACAGAGTACCAATGTTCAGTCCGATAATTAATGGCCAGTTGAACAATATCGGTACAGTAGCAATGTAATAGGCTTCAGGATCAAGCGGAATGATGCCTGTGAAATACTGGATAGCACAGATACTCAACCCGATGACATTTCCCCACAACATGCCTTTTCCTATCAGAAACAACGAATGATACAGGAATATCTTCCTTACCGACCAGTTGGTGGCGCCGATGGATTTCAGGATACCTATCATGGTAGTGCGTTCCAGTATCAATATCAGCAGACCAGAGATCATGTTGAACCCGGCTACTGCCAACATCAGCAATAAAATAACCCACACATTGATATCCAACAAATCCAACCACGAGAAAATTTGTGGATTGATGTCCTTGATAGTTTGGGTATATAGCATATTGCCGTTGTCTTGTGCTTTGTTGGCGGTTTTGAAATAAACCTGATCGCCGATTTCATCAATTTTATTGAAATCATCAATAAGTATTTCATACCCACTGACTTCTGAGTCCTGCCAGTTGTTCAGTTGCCTGATGTGACGCATGTCAGTCAGGATGAACAACTTATCATATTCAATGAAATTGGTGGAATAAATCCCGCTGATGATGAATCTTCTTGCCCTGACCTGATCCTGCATAAAATAGGCAAAAAAAGTATCACCTAATTTTAATTGGAATAAATCGGCTAAGTGCTTGGATATAATAGCCTTATTTTGCAGACTGTCGCTGATATGCAAGATGTCACCCTCAATCAGATTGCTTTTGAAAAAATCCCAATCGAAATTCCAATCGATTCCTTTCAGTACAATTCCCTGAAACTGCTCGTTTGTTTTAATGATACCGGGTTTCGTGGAAAAAGCCTGAATGTGTTTAACTCCCGGAATGGCTGCCAACTCATTTTTGAGCGTATCATTTAGTACAATGGGTGTTAATTCATAAGTATTATTACTGTCGAAATTGGTAATTTGAATATGCCCTCCGAAACCAATAGTTTTGTTTCTGATTTCTTTCTTAAATCCGGTTACAATAGTCACAGCAAGTAACATCACGGTCAGCCCGATGGCAATTCCCAGGATGGCTATACGCACAGCAGGACGGGAAACATGTTTCCTGTCCTGCCTGAAATGGATGCGTTTTGCTATGAAATATTCTATGTTCATGTCATTTTTTCAGCGTGTTACCGGGGTAAGCATCAAGTCCTTTTTCAAGTACTATCAAAGCCTTTTTCAGGGCTTCTTTTTCGAGTACATAAGCGATGCGGACTTCATTCCGGCCGATATCAGGAGTCGTATAAAAACCGGAGGCGGGAGCCATCATCACGGTCTGACCCTCATAATCAAAGTCCGATAGCAACCAGGCACAGAATTTATCAGCATCATCAACCGGAAGCTTGGCTACCGTATAAAAAGCGCCCATCGGGATGGGTGAATATACGCCCGGAATACGATTCAACCCGTCGATCAGGTATTTTCTTCTTTCTACATATTCGTTGTACATTTCGAGCATATACTCTTCGGGGGTGTCGATGGAAGCTTCTGCAGCAATTTGTCCGATCAGCGGAGGACTTAGTCGGGCCTGACAGAACTACATCACATTATCCCTGACTTTCTTATTTTTAGTCACCAACGCTCCAACACGGATACCACATTCACTGTATCTTTTTGAAACAGAATCGAACAACACTACATTTTCTTCGATACCATCCAGGTGAAAAGCCGAAATATAGGGTGCCCCGGTATAACAGAACTCACGGTAAACCTCGTCGGAGAATAAATACAAATCGTATTTTTTCACGAGTTTTTTGATGTTGTTCATCTCGGCGCGGGTATAGAGATAACCGGTCGGATTATTCGGGTTGCAAATCAGGATCCCTTTGGTTCTGGGCGTGATAAGTTCCTCGAATTTCTCTATCGGAGGCAAGGCAAACCCATCTTCGATACTGCAGAATATCGGTTTGATAACAGCGCCGGCAGCAATGGCAAAAGCCGTATAGTTGGCATAAGCAGGCTCAGGAACGATGATTTCATCGCCCGGGTCTAAGCAACTCATGAAGGCAAAGTTTACTGCTTCGGAACCACCGGTGGTAATGATGATGTTTTCTTCCGTTACATCAATATTGAAGCGGTGGTAATAACTGGCTAATTTGGTGCGCAGACTTTTAATCCCGTCACTCGGACTGTATTCCAGCACCGTTCTGTCGATATTGCGAATCGCGTCAATCGCCACCTGAGGAGTTTTCAAATCGGGCTGACCAATATTCAGGTGATACACTTTAACTCCGCGTGCTTTGGCTTTGTCGGCCAGCGGAACTAACTTACGGATAGGCGATTCGGGC
>JAQWCZ010000361.1 GCA_028705705.1 Paludibacter sp. | reverse complement strand
ATATATTAAAGTTGTCGGCCAAATTCATGTTCAACATGAGACATTTTCTAATTTCGCATGCGAAAATTGAGTAACCTTGATTATTATTCACGCTAGAAAATATCTGAAAAACGTATGAAAAGAATTCTGTATGTGGAAGATGACCCAAATCTTGCCGTAGCCATTCGCAGCATACTCTCCAATCTGCAATTAGATGTAAAACATTTTCTGAACGGAGAAAACGCGCTGGCATTTTTCCCTGACTATCAGCCCGATTTGGTTATATTAGACATTATGTTGAATGGAGAACTGGATGGTTTTGACGTCGCTGAAGCCATTCGTAAGCAATCCAACACACCCATCTTGTTTGCTTCTTCGTTAGAGGAAGATTATCTCCTGGAAAAAAGTTTTCGGCACATCAATTCAGATTACATCCGGAAACCATTTGGCATCAAAGAACTGAAACTACGCATCAACAGGATGTTGCATCAGGACATCACCCAACATCCCGGTCGTCAACAATATACTCTTGGGAAAATCACCTTCATTCCATTTGAGCAATCACTGTTATACCAAGACAATCACATCCACCTCAGTTATTATGAAAATGAAGTCTTGTTAATGTTGTGCAGGCATATACATCAGTTTGTCTCCCGTGACAACATCATCCGTGACATTTGGCAAGTTAAAGAATCTGCCCTGAAAGAACCATCTTATTATAATATCATCACCAAACTGCGCAAGATATTACAACACGATCCGCGGATAACGATTGAATGCTGTTCGAGGTCGAAGGTGAGGTTGGTGGTGGGGTGAAGGTTTTAAAACCGCTTCTTCACCAACACTTTCAACCCATCCTGCACCATTTTCACTTCGATTTCTTTGCCTTCCTCGTAGGGTTCGCCATCGAAATGGAAAGGACCAGGTTCGTCGCGGTGCAGGGTAACAGAAGTAGCGCGCAGGGTGGTCATAAAGAAATCATTGTTGATGGTCTTGGTGAAAAGTTGCAGGGCAAGCGTGGGAATGGCTATCAGCGGGAAATTACTGAGGATGGAAATGTCCATTTTACCGTCCTGCACACTGGCTTGTGGAGCTATATAGGCATTGTTGCCCCATTGAGAAGCATTGGCAAAAGTCAGCACGAAAGCCTTCGCTTTGATATCGATATTTTCTCCGGTTACGTGGTAGCTTTTCGACCGGTAATTGAAGTAACCGGTGATGATTTTTTCGAGATAGGCCATGATGCCCCGTTGCTGTCCTTTCGCGAACTCGGTGCTGACATAAGCGTCGAAACCCGTTCCGCAGGTACAAAAGAAAGGCTGATTGTTCACCAGACCATAATCGATGCTGATTGACTCCGAATGATTAATTAATTCAACGGCCTTTTTCACGTTCAGGGGGATCTCCAAATGACGGGCAAGTCCGTTTCCCGAACCGGAAGGGATAATACCCAATGCGGTATTCGTATGTCGCAAAGACCTGGCAACCTCATTTACCGTTCCATCACCACCCACTGCAACCACTGCATCATATCCGGCATCAACGTATTGTTTTGCCAAGTCACGACCGTGAAAACGATGGTCGGTAAACACAATTTCGTGTTCGAAAATATCTTCATCAAGCGTCTCTCCGATGATTTCAGGAAATTCTTTTTTAGAGCCGGTTCCGGATATCGGATTGATGATAAAAGCAATTCTTTTCTTCATAATCAGCATCACATATTCATGCGGCGAATTTACAATAATTTAAACTGAAAATTACTTAATCTCTTGTTAATTATTGTACATTTGTTGCATGTTTAAGGCAAAACACAACATTAATATTTGCTAATCCCATCGCGTAGGTACGCTTCGAGTCAGATTCTATCCTGACATCCTTAACCTGGTTGTCGGTTAGCTGACTGTTGACAATCGGAATCAGTTGCTCCAACGGAATGGGTTGTTCTGTGGTTGTTTTTACAAAATAACGTTCCGGATGGGCCCATTCCTGTAACTCATCCTGAAAAACCAGGATAGAGCCGCTGAGGCAGACAATAACGAGGATGACGCCGACTGGGATGGACAGCCATTTGTGTAGGGCAAGGAAGAATTTTCGCATGATTAAAACGTTGTTATTAATACTGAACCTGTTTTGAATAGGAGGTTGCTTCGTCGGCTTCGCCTCCTCGCAATGACGTGGGTTTCGCATTTTGACAAGACCTGTCAGGTTTTTAAAACCTGACAGGTCTAATGTAGTTTAAATACAACCCTGTTCGGCATAGTCACCAAGTGGCTGTGTTTCACATCCAATCTTAAAAACGATACGACAACACGGCAGCCACATTCAACGGCTCAATCTGATTGATGTAACCTCCCCTGTAATAAGCGTTATATCCGACGGCGTTGAAGATGTTGTTCGCAAACACACGACCGGTAAACTTTTCGTAGGTGTAAGCCAGTTGCAGGTTGACAGTGGTGTAAGCCGGCATCTCAAATGGTTTTACTCCTGCGGGTGTTCCGTGTCCGTCGGGTGTCAGACTGAATTCATTCACCGGACGTTCCCCCACATAATAGGTTCCCAGTCCGAGCGACAATCCTTTCAAAGCACTTTT
>JAQWCZ010000360.1 GCA_028705705.1 Paludibacter sp. | reverse complement strand
GCCATACCAAAAGGAACCCGCGATTTCACGCCACAGGAAATGGCTAATCGTAATTATATCTTCAACACCATTAAGTCAGTTTTTCAGCTATATGGTTTTCAACAAATTGAAACGCCTGCCATGGAGAATCTATCCACTTTAATGGGGAAATATGGTGAAGAGGGAGATAAGTTGTTGTTTAAAATTTTAAATTCCGGCGACTTTCTTAGTAACTTAAACGATACTGAATTACTTGAAAAAAACAGTATTAAGTTAACAAACAAAATAGCTGAAAAGGGTTTACGTTACGACCTGACCGTACCTTTTGCCCGCTTTGTGGTGCAAAACCGTGACAAGATTTCATTCCCTTTCAAAAGATACCAGATACAGCCGGTATGGCGTGCTGATCGACCACAAAAAGGCAGATATCGCGAATTTTATCAGTGTGATGTAGATGTGGTGGGAAGCGACTCATTACTGAATGAACTGGAACTAATCCAGATTGTGGATGAAGTGTATCGTCGACTGAAAATTAATGTGGTAATAAAAATCAACAACCGCAAAATTCTGTCGGGTATAGCCGAAATTATAGGAGAAGCTGAAAAAATCACAGACATAACGGTTGCCATTGACAAGCTGGATAAAATCGGACTGGAAAAAGTCAACGAGGAAATTGCTTCAAAAGAGATATCACAGGATGCAATTGATAAATTACAGCCCATACTTAAACTCAGCGGAACAAATTCAGAGAAGCTAAATCAGCTTAAAGCTGTGTTGGCTACTTCTGAAACAGGTCTGAAAGGCATTGATGAAATGGAAACTATATTCGGACTCTGCGAAACCATGCAAATCAAAACCAGACTAGAATTGGATCTGACACTTGCACGGGGTTTGAACTATTACACTGGAGCCATTTTCGAGGTAAAGGCGCTGGATGTGGAAATTGGCAGCATCACCGGAGGAGGACGTTACGACAACCTGACAGGTGTGTTTGGTATGCCGGGTGTATCCGGCGTGGGTATTTCATTCGGCGCTGATCGTATTTATGATGTGCTGAACCAACTCAATCTTTATCCGGAAACATCGGAAGAACAAACCCAGATATTGTTTGTAAGTTTCGGCGAAAAAGAGTTGATGTATTGTCTTCCCTGGCTGAAAACACTTCGTGAAAACGGGATTAATTGCGAAATTTATCCCGAACCGACTAAAATGAAAAAACAAATGAGCTATGCAGATAATAAAAATATACCTTTTGTTGCCATTGTTGGAGAAACTGAAATGAATGAAAACAAGGTCATGCTGAAAAACATGAAAACCGGCAAGCAACAGCTTTGTTCAAAAGAAGATATTCTGTGCCTGATCAGATTATAATAAATAATTCAACTTTCGCAGTAAAATTTACACAAAGACAACCTTATTTACACCTTATTTTCTTACAAAACAACCTTATTAGCAGAGATTTGAGTATAATTCCCTCTGACCTTATTACCTTTATTTTGATTGATAATATTCAGAAATAAGGTTAGAGGTAATGTTGGTTGCTAACCGTCTGATGATAAGGTTATTTTGTAAGAAAATTAGGTGGTTAATAACATAAATTAGTTACCAAGAAAACCGGCAGCTTGCTTGAAAACCTGCAGGAACGACTCATCCACCTCATGATTATCGACTTGTTTGGATACCGGAAACGGAACCTCATGCGTATACTCATAGGGTAAATCAAGCAAGGTTATTGTTTTAGAAGCACAATCATGACCCAGCGCCTGCACCACTCCATGGTAAGGAATCACTTTATCCAGTGCCAGAGAAACACCACTGATTCTGTCTTGCATCTGACGGAACGTTGAAGTCCGCTTTACTTTTTCATTGTCGGGTGTCAACATACTATAAAATGATGCCATGACCTCATCGCCGGTATTCACCGCAATTTTCTCGGCCCAGAAGCCAGTCTGGTAATACTCAAACAATTGCTCATAACTTTTTTTATCCATGATACTCCGCGACTCACCACACATCGAATTGAAAATACTTCCTCCGCAAAACATAAAGAGCTTCGACTCAGAGAAGTAATCATCCGGATTATTTAAGAAAAGCACCTGCGACAAAAAAGCTCCGATTGAATAGGCAAACACATCAAACCTTGTCTTTTTATCAAACAAAGGATGTTTTCCGGCTTTAACATCCCCAATCAATTTGACAATATCATCGAAGCTTTGTCGCCCCGAACTGTAAAACCGCTGCGGATTATGACTCAACCGTTCGCTAAGCGCCACATTGGCAAAGCTCAGCGAACGATCATTGCCATGTAATGTTCTTCTTAAATCCAGTATATTTTGCAGAAACCGGGGATTCGACCAACTGTGCGGAGATCTGTTCACGTGATAGGCAATCGGGAACAACAATACGGCTTTACCTGTATGTTTACAGAGATATTCTGCCCAGGGTAAATACTTCGACCAGTTACGCTCATTTAATCCGTGTAACAACAAAATAACTTCGCTATGTTTTCTTACATTCGACGGTACAAAAACGGGATATTCAAACACCTCATTTTCTTCAACCGAGTCGGAAATGATAAAAGAATTTATTTCACCCG
>JAQWCZ010000359.1 GCA_028705705.1 Paludibacter sp. | reverse complement strand
GTTGGATGTGAGTAAAAGATTAAATAAATGAAAAGAAATTTATTAGCGGGGTTATTACTTTTTCTTTCAATCGGTTTAATTGCACAGAAAAAGGAATTTATTGCTGTTGGATTAAACAGTGAAATGAAAAGTGATGGTGTTATGAGACAAGGTGTTGTTTTCTCATTTGAGAAGCAATTGTCCAAACATAGTGGATTTGAAGTTGGCTTCAGTCAACGAAGTGCTGACCAATATATTGATGTTTTAATTGGTACAAATACCTATCAAACATTCCATGTCTTGGAAAATTACCTGACGATGCCATTCCTATACAAATTTCACTCTGATATAGTTAATGTGTCTACAGGGCTTAGTGTCGATTATTTTGTCGGATGGAAAGACATTACCAAATTTGGGGAAACAGAAGTGACATCGTATAATACAAATCCAATATTCTATATGGGTTGGGTATTGAAATTAAGTAAGACTTTCCCTCTGTCGAATAAATTATTTCTGGAACCTGAAATAAAATTTAATCCAATATTGAAGTATAATTTTTCGTATTATGCGGTGTCATTAAGTCTGAAATATGCGCTGTAAATGAATATTTTCTCATCGTTTGTTTTACAATTTACCATTCATCAATTTCTAAATCCTTACAAAATGAACACCAACGCCTTAACTATGATTTTTAAAAAAAGTAATTACATTTTTCACTTGCTGCATAAACAGGCTGACAAAAGCTGTTTTTTGCTGAAATTTGAAATGAAAGCCTGTAATATGGACTTTATCATTGAGCATCATCATAATAACAATAAACGGATGTTCATTTATGCCGTTTTCCCCGTGAAAATTCTGCTTAAGAAAAGAAATGACATGGCCGTTCTCACTACCCTGTTTAACAATAATCTGGCAACGGGATGTTGGGAGCTTAATATGCAGGATGGCACACTGCGTTTTCGTATCAGTTACATTTACGAAGAAGATGAAAATCGATTTGAACGAATTTTCCTCGAATACCTGGATCAGGCTATCCGGTTTACAGATGTTTGTACACCGGCGATTTTGTCAGTCATTTTTGCTGATGCTAATCCGCATGAAGTGTTTCAACAATTAACCGAAAGCGTGGATGTGAGTCAAAATTAATTCTGTATTCATTTAAACTTTGCCTTTCAGAAACCGGCCTGTATAGGACGCTTCACATTGTACAATCTCTTCTGGTGTACCTTCAAACACGATATTACCTCCTTTGTCACCACCCTCCGGACCAATGTCGATGATGTGATCGGCACATTTAATCACTTCAGGGTTGTGCTCGATGATGATGATGGTGTGTCCTTTAGCAATCAGCGCATCAAAAGCTTTCAGCAGGGTTTTGATGTCGTGAAAATGAAGTCCGGTAGTGGGTTCGTCGAATACAAAAATGGTTGGATCGGGTTTCTCATTCGCGAGAAAAGAGGCCAGTTTAACACGCTGACTTTCTCCACCGGAAAGTGTGCTGGATGATTGTCCCAGTTTGACATAACCAATACCCACATCTTGCAAAGGTTTCAAACGTTTCACGATTCTTTTTTCCGTGTTTCCGACGTGACCTGAGAAAAACTCAATTGCCTGGTTGACAGTCATCTCGAGCACATCAAAAATGTTTACTCCATGATATTGCACTTCCAACACATCCTGTTTGAAGCGTTTTCCATGACAGTGATCACATTCCAACACCAGATCGGCCATAAACTGCATCTCCACGGTTACTGTTCCTTCGCCCTGACATTCCTCGCATCTTCCGCCTGGTGTATTGAAGGAGAAATGAGAGGCTGCATAACCCATTTGTTTCGACAATTGCATGTCGGCAAAAAGCTTGCGAATTTCGTCATACGCTTTTATGTAGGTTACCGGATTGGAACGCGATGATCGTCCGATTGGGTTTTGATCCACAAATTCGATGTCCTTAACCAGATGCATGGAACCTTTCAGTGCACCAAATTGACCGGTACGTTCGGCTACACCTCCGTAATATTTTTTCAAGGCGGAGTAAAACACGCTTTTCACCAAGGATGATTTTCCTGAACCACTGACCCCGGTCACAACCGTCATTACATTCAAAGGAAACTTCACATTTACGCTTTTCAGGTTGTTTTCGCGTGCTCCCAAAATTTCAATGTAATTATTCCATTTCCGACGTGGCTTGGGTACGTCAATGGTTTCTTTTCCAAGTAAATATTGCATTGTGTAGCCGGGCAAGTCCTCTTTAGGGGGATTTAGGGGGCTGGGTGGTTTCCCGTGATAAATAACTTCTCCCCCTTTCCTGCCGGCATTCGGACCGATATCGATGATGTAATCGGCTGCCCTCATAATTTCTTCATCATGTTCCACCACCACCACGGTGTTCCCGAGGTTTCTCAATTGCAACAACACTTTTATCAACTGGTTGGTGTCGCGGGGATGCAGGCCGATACTCGGCTCATCGAGGATATAGAGCGAACCAACAAGGCTGCTACCCAGCGAAGTGACTAAATTGATACGCTGACTTTCACCTCCAGACAGACTGTTTGACAATCGGTTCAGGGTTAGATAGCCCAATCCCACATCCAGCAGAA
>JAQWCZ010000358.1 GCA_028705705.1 Paludibacter sp. | reverse complement strand
GAATTTATGGCAATGTAGCTCCCGAGATCATTGAAAAAGCAAAGCCCGACATAAAAGCATGGACTGAGGGATTGAGTGACAACCAGCCCTTTTTGATGAATTATTTCACACATCCTTCGTTTAATGAATATCCGGTGGTGTGCATAAGTTGGGAACAGGCCACGGCCTATTGTGCCTGGAGAAGCGACCGTGCCAACGAATTACGCCTAATCAAAGCCGGAGTCATCAAGGCTCCTGATTTCAAGGCTATCGCTGAAATGAAAACCCTGAAAGAGGTTGAAAATGCCATTTTTACTTCTAAAAAATTCTTTACCAGTCAGCAGGATAATTTAGCGAAAACATATACCGGCATGTACCCTGATTTTCGTTTACCTTCGGAAGATGAATGGGAATTTGCTGCTTATGCCCGCAAAAGTACAGATCCGGAAAATAAAGTCAAAGTTTATCCCTGGGGAGAAAAAAATCACGGGAAATTATCTCAAAATCAGCGGAATCAACAAAAGGCTCATTACAACCAAAGCGGAACCAACATCAAGTCAAACGTATTTTCCCGCACAGTTCCGGTAGGTTCTTTCGCACCGAATGATTTTGGTTTGTATAACATGGCCGGCAACGTGAACGAATGGGTGTTTGATCAATATACAACCCGTGGCAACCTGAACAGGATCGACAGTGTAGATGTATTAGACACATTCCTACCTGAATACCACAAATCAACCGACAGCCGTGTGTATAAAGGTGGCTCCTGGAAAGATCCGGTTTATTGGTTACATCCAGCTTCCCGCAGGTACCTCGACCGCAACAAGTCGGCAAACGACATCGGATTCAGGTGTGCAATGACCATGATGCCTGTACAAGGCATGAAATAATCCTCTGAATTATTTATTTTATACAAATTTAATGGCTGTCAGAAGAATATCTTTCATGCCAGATGAAAATTTTTCACTATTTTTGTGGTCAATTTGAAAATCTAATGATAATTTATTCAATAAGTTATCTGCTGAGAGTTTGATTGAACATTAATTTTGTATATAAAATGACCAGAACTGTAATTTCAGCCGCCCTTAAAAGTACCGACTTTGGCGCTGATGTAAACATAAAAGGATGGGTTAGAACCCGTCGCGGTAACAAAAACGTAAGTTTTATCGACCTCAACGACGGCTCTACTATTAATAACATACAGGTAGTTGTAGATAACGAGAAGTTCGGTGAGGAATTCCTCAAACCAATAACCACCGGAGCTTGTATCAGCGTAACCGGCAAACTGACTGAATCCCTGGGAAAAGGTCAGTCCGTAGAAATTCACGCGGAAAAAATCGAAATTTACGGCACTGCTGATCCGGAAACCTACCCACTTCAGAAAAAAGGGCATACCTTGGAATTCCTGCGGGAAATTGCGCATTTGCGTCCGAGAACAAATACTTTCGGTGCTATCTTCCGTCTCCGCCACCACATGTCGATGGCGATTCATACTTTTTTCCACGAAAGAGGTTTCTATTATTTCCATACACCAATAATCACAGGTTCCGATTGTGAAGGCGCCGGACAAATGTTCCAGGTGACAACCATGAACCTGTATGATCTGAAGAAAGATGAAAACGGTTCAATTGACTATGATTACGATTTTTTCGGAAAACAAACCAGTCTGACAGTATCAGGACAGCTTGAAGGCGAACTCGCTGCCATGGCGATGGGTGCTATTTACACTTTCGGCCCAACATTTCGAGCAGAAAACTCCAACACCCCGCGCCACTTGGCTGAGTTCTGGATGATTGAACCGGAAGTGGCTTTTAACGAAATTGCCGAAAATATGCAATTGGCTCAGGATTTTATTCAGTATTGTATCCGCTGGGCATTGGAGAATTGCCAGGATGACCTCAAATTCCTGAATGAGATGTATGATAAAGAATTGATAGAAAGGTTAAACTTCGTTGTCAACAATGACTTCATTCGACTGACTTACACAGAAGGAATCAAAATACTGGAAGAGGCTGTTGCCAACGGTGTAAAATTTGAATTCCCTGTGGGATGGGGTACCGACCTGCAATCGGAACACGAACGCTATCTGGTGGAAAAACATTTCAAAAAACCCGTTATCCTGACGGATTATCCAAAAGAAATCAAGTCTTTCTACATGAAGCAAAACGATGACGGCAAGACAGTTCGCGCCATGGATGTGCTTTTCCCGAAGATCGGGGAAATCATCGGCGGCTCTCAAAGAGAAGAAGATTATATAAAACTCAAGACACGTGCGGCTGAAATGGGTGTGCCAGAAAAAGATATTTGGTGGTATCTCGACACCCGTCGTTTCGGAACCGCACCTCACGCAGGTTTCGGACTGGGTTTTGAACGACTGATGTTATTCGTGACCGGAATGACCAACATCCGTGATGTTATTCCATTCCCGAGAACACCGAACAATGCAGAATTTTAATTGTTATATCCTCTGCCACAAGAAAAGCCAAACCTGACAGGTTTTAAAAACCTGTCAGGTTTATATAAAAAAACACAAAATTCCAAGTATAGATATGGAAAAACACAAAACAACCGAGCTGGAAAGTGTTGTCATTCGGTTTTCGGGTGACTCT
>JAQWCZ010000357.1 GCA_028705705.1 Paludibacter sp. | reverse complement strand
GTATAACCTTTATCGTAAAATTTTTAATAAAAGAGGAGAGGTCATCCCGGCAGGTTTTATCACAGAAAATAAAAAAGCAGGATGGAAAGAAAAATTATCTATTTGGATTCGTGGAAATTTTTTCATCCCTGATCCACGCAAATATTGGATAAAACCATCCGTGAAATTTTTAAAACATTTTATTCAGGAACAGCATATAGATGTGATCATTACGACCGGACCTCCACACTCCATGCATTTGATTGGACTTACTTTAAAGAAAATTTTTCCAACTCTTCCCTGGATAGCGGATTTCAGGGATCCGTGGACTAACATTGACTTTTATAAAGATTTAAATTTAACTACCTGGGCTGATGCTAAACATCACAGCTTAGAAAGAAAGGTAATTGGTAGTGCTGATGTGGTCACAGTTGTCTCCGAAGGCATGCGAAAAGAATTTGAACAGAAACATCCGAAGCAAATAAAGGTGATTCCAAATGGATTTGATCATCAGGATGTAAAAAATGAAATGCAGGTATTAGATAGCTGTTTTACAATTTCTCATATTGGAACGATGAATGCAGCCCGTAATCCGGTGGTGTTGTGGAGCGCATTAAAAGAGCTTTGCGATGAGAACAAAATTAAAAAATCAGATCTTAAGATTCAACTGATAGGACAAATAGATTTTTCTGTTTTAGAATCAGTAGAAAAATTTGGTTTAACAGATTGTTTAGAGAAAACTGCATATCTCACCCACGATAAAGCGATTCAAAAACAGCAAACATCACAGGTTTTGTTGTTGATCATTAATCGTACTGCGAATGCAAATGCAATATTAACCGGGAAATTTTTTGAATATCTTGCTGCAAATCGACCCTTAATCGGAGTAGGTCCGGTGGATGGAGATGCTGCTGCTGTTTTGAAACAGACGAAAGCTGGTAAAATTATAGATTATGAAGATGTTGAGGGAATGAAGGAGTTGGTTTTCAGTTATTATAAATTATATAAAGAAAATGCACTAACTTTGAAAACAAGTTCCGTAGAAAGTTTTTCCAGAAAAAACCTGACAAAAGAATTGAGTCATTTAATTCATCAATTGACATCTCATGCATAATATTATTACCATAGTCGGTGCTCGTCCACAGTTTATAAAAGCGGCAACCTTAAGCAGGCAATTTATCAAATACGGTATTAATGAAAAGATAATTCATACCGGTCAACATTTTGATGCCAATATGTCGGAAGTTTTTTTCGAAGAAATGGACATTCCAACTCCGGCATATAATCTGAATATCAATGGAGTTACACATGGAGCCATGACAGGAAAAATGCTGGAAGGCATCGAAAAAATATTATTACAAGAACAACCAGACGGTGTGTTGGTATTTGGAGATACAAATTCTACTTTAGCCGGATCGCTTGCTGCATCAAAGTTATGTATCCCCGTGATACATGTTGAAGCCGGTTTACGTTCATTTAATATGGCTATGCCAGAAGAAATCAACCGCATTCTTACTGATCGTATTTCAAATCTGTTGTTTTGTCCTACTGATACTGCGGTTCAGAATCTGAAACGCGAAGGATTTGATTCTTACCAAGTGCAAATCGTAAAAAATGGTGATGTGATGCAGGATGCAGCTTTGTATTATGCACAAAAGGCACAGGAGAAATCCAGAATTATCAGTCAGCTTGGATTAACTGATTTTGTACTGGCAACCATTCACCGACAGGAAAATACCGATGATCCGGTAAAATTGCAAGCAATTATCTCAGGCCTGAATAACATCAACAAAATGGTTCAGGTGGTAGTTCCGTTACATCCCCGCACCCGCAACATCCTGCAACAAATGAATATAAAACCGTCATTTACCATCATTGAGCCGGTAGGTTATTTTGATATGATCATGCTGTTAAAGCATTGTAAGTTGGTTGTGACCGATAGTGGGGGCGTACAGAAAGAAGCTTTTTTCTTCGGGAAGCATTGCATCACCTTACGCGAACAAACTGAGTGGATTGAGTTGGTTGAACATGGATTCAACAGGATTGTCGGTACAAATACAGATTTATTGCAAGAAGCCTTTCAGTATTTCAGTAGTAAGCAGTCTGATTTTGCGGTTGATTTATACGGGAATGGGAGAGCAGCAGAAGTGGCGGTAGCAGAGATCATTAAAAATTAATAGCAAACGAACATGTCAAATAAAACAATCTATGTAACTCAGCCTCATATGCCTCTTCTGGAGGAGTTTATTCCATATTTACAAAAAATCTGGGAAAATAAGTGGTTGACAAATAATGGCGAATTCCATCAACAATTGGAAAAAGAACTTGCAGCATATTTAGGTGTAAAATACATTTCTTTGTTTTCAAATGGGACCTTGGCTTTAATTACTGCATTTCAGGCATTGAACATTGAAGGAGAGGTGATTACAACACCATTTAGTTTTGTAGCAACAACCCACTCTTTGTGGTGGAACAAAATCAAACCTGTGTTTGCTGATATTGAGCCAGATACTTTCAACATAGATCCAACCAAGATTGAAAAACTGATTACACCAAAAACCTCTGCAATTTTACCTGTACATGTTTATGGAAATCCATGTAATTATGAGTTAATTC
>JAQWCZ010000356.1 GCA_028705705.1 Paludibacter sp. | reverse complement strand
AGACTCAACATCAGTTGAAATTGATTTCACAACTGCAACATCGCCACCGGTATAATCCATGGTCCAGCCACTTGCCAATGACGGACTGCTGAAAGTACCACTAACCGTGTTACTTGCAATCAAACTCACTTCGTCATTGAGTGCAGGAGTATAACCCCCACCAACGGTCATGGTCAAATTTACAGCATCAGTAAGAGTCAAATCACAAGCATCTGCAAATGCAATCTGGTCGAAATCAGTTCCGGCTGTTGTTTTGCCATTTACCTGAGCCACCACATCACCACTCAACACGAAAGCACCACTAACGGGAGTAAGAATCATTTTTCCAATTCCGGTTCCATTGTCACCCGGCGACAAAGTTCCGGTTGAAGTCGCGAGTGTTCCGGCAGCAAACGTACAAGAACCGGCAATGGTACCGCCACTATTGGTGATTACCACAGTACCATCGGTTGCAGAGGTTGTTCCGGCAGGAACTCCGTAATTGAAATTGATTGTTCCACCGGTATTGTTGGCAATGGTTGGTGCTACACCGGGAGCTGTGATGTCTCCCCAGATTTTACCGCTGGTTACATTGATTGTTCCAGTATTGGTAAATGCCTGCGAAAGTGCCAGATTAGCTGTTGATTTGATAGCACTGGTTGCAGCTTTTAGATTCAGGGTGCCACTGTTGGTTACGTTTACAGTTGTTGCGTTTTTAGCATACAAGGCCACTGAAGCAGAAGGCATATCCATGTTCATTGTACCGGCATTGGTTACGTTGATGACGGCTGGTGTTCCGGTTGCAGCTTTACATCCCATTTGGATACCAATACCATTGTTGTATGAAGTAAATGTCCCGTAATTATTAAAGGATATCGTATGTCCGTTTGCCGGATTTATATCCATTACAATACAAGCATTGGCTCCCTGTGCATCTGCTGGTGTCGTTGTCACACTTCCATAATTATTAAATGTTACGTTGTTTGATTCCAGATAAATATTCTGATAATTCGAACCTGCTGTATTGTTGGTGTACTGCTGAATATTCAGACCTGTTTCAAATGTAACATTTGAACCTGCACCGATAAATTTAAGTAATCCAAAATTAATTCCGGCAGAGCTGCTTCCTAAAGTAAATCCTGTTCCCCCGATGGATACATTTTTACCAACATTTGAATAGAGCAAATACCTGGTACCACTTACCACTGTATTAGCAAAAGTATTGGTCCCGTTGAGGATAATTATATCATTTCCTCCTGAAGTCCCTTTAAATTCAATGATGTGATACTGATTTGACGATAATGACATGTTGATTGACAACGATCCATTATTGGTAAATTTAGCATTCTGAAATAGCAAACCCGGTCTGGTTGTAACAGCAGGGGTTAAATTTAAAGTACCATTATTTGTTAGTTCCGACCCTGCTAACAATTCAATGTAGCTTAGATCAGCTGTAACAGCAGCTCCTATCTCGGCAGTCTTATCTGCTGCAATGATCACGATATCTCCTGATGCAGGACCTGTTCCGTTGCTCCAGTTAGTTCCGGTGGCCCAATCACTATCGGTTGTTCCGTTAAATGTTACCGTTGCGGCAGAAATGGCAACAGTAGTACCAAGGCATAACATAATTAAACCTGCTTTTTTCAATGCATTTTGCATGATGTTAGTAATTTTTGTTTTCATAATCTAAAAATTTAATGATTAATAATTGGTTGATTAGTTTGATATTATTGAGATTAACTTAGTATTTGACAAATTTCATTGTTTGCAAATAATCAATTTGGAGGAAATACAATCCTTTAGTCATGTTATCAAGATGTATTTCATTGGTACCTGCAGCAAAATAACCACTTGTTATTTCCCTGCCCATTGTGTCATATATTCCAAATCTTTTACCCGTCAATTCAGTTTCAGATCTAATGTTAATTTTATCTTTGGCAGGATTTGGAAATACATTTATTTCAGGCATATCATATATGTTTGTTGTGCCTGATGGAGCATTTAAAGCAATAAGCGACACAAAATCGGACAAATTTGCATAACTGGGATTTGAGCTGTATAAACTTGACTCAAAAGCCCACATCACCCCCATAGCCCCATAGTCTTTTATACGCTGAAAGATTAACTGCATCTGGGAGTAAGGGTTATTACCCGAGTTTTCTCCCCATACTTTTAGTTTCGGATAATGATTATTTGCCAACCAGGAAAGAAAGTGCACCGGACTCCAGTCTTTGGGATTTGAACTACCCTCATTCACGAAGTTAATGTCATGTGACCAGGGATGCACCGAATTGAAACTGGTTGTATAAGCCACCAGATTTGCATCCTCCGGAAGTGCTTCGATGTGCTGTTGGGGAGCATGTCCTTTCTGCAACTGACCATAGAACTCTGCAAAAGAACTTCCATTTAGATTTGTTGCAATGGCATCTTCCATTTGTCCCGGACGTACACTCCAGTCTGCATACAAAATATTCAACAACCCGCTGAAATGCTGTCTGATGGTTGCAATCTGAAAGTTCTGATAATTCGACAAAGCGCCGATGTACCAGTTGATAAACTGCCGGGCACTTTCGTTGTTAGTGCTCGTCTGACCAGGTTTCCAGTCAGGTACAGGATTTGG
>JAQWCZ010000355.1 GCA_028705705.1 Paludibacter sp. | reverse complement strand
AGTATTTATTTCATCATCTCCCGAATAATTAACATTAATTCCGCCATTGATATAACGGTATAATACTTCTCCGTTTTCTGTCAGATAGTATTCGGTTTTAGTAGCTCCGCTATCGATAATAAGAAGCATAAATTTTTATTTAATTATTGTTTTTCGTAAAATTTCAACAGGATTATTTCTTTTATAAGCAGACGAATTAAATCTTTTTATCAATTGATGATTTTCGAGTGATTTATTACCATTAAAATAATCACAAAAAATCTGATCTGCTTCAAAATAATTTTCCACCCCCAACTGTTCACAATCTGAATTACTGATTCCAAGACCATCAACAGGTGTGGCTTCAATACAGGCTTTCAGGGCAGCACTTTGAGATGGATTACATTCTGACAGTAAAGATTCTGCAAGGTGATAAACTTCAGTTTTCCATAAATTCATTAACGGAGCATAGTCGCCGACATCGCCATGCAGTGTCCAAAAACCGGTAAGGTATTCTGTGTAATTATCGGTAGAAATAACCATTCCCCGATAGAGTTGTGCCAAGTCATAGAGTATCAACATTCTCATTCTGGCTTTTAAATTACCCTGACGCAATTTTGACAGCATAGAATTATCCAATAAAATCAGATTTTTCTTATTTTCAAAATAGACAGTTGTATGATCAAGGTACTCAAAATTATGGCAGAAAGATTCTCCGACAGCAATAGAACGATCAATTTCCTCTTTTTTATTTGATTCGATTGTAATAGAACGCCCGATTAGTGGAATCTTAAAATAATTACACACCGGCAATAACAGTGCTGCACAAACTGCACTGTCAATTCCTCCAGAAATTCCCAACACCAAAGATTGAAGCTTATTTTCTTTCAGATAGACAGTTATCTCACGACGAAGCACATTAGTCAGTTTCTCTAGATCTGCCTTTTGGGAAATAAAAGGAAAATAGCTTTTATCAGGATAATTCATATTATATAAAGCATTTAAGAACAATCTAATTAATAATTATCGTAGCATAAATATCATATTAACTTATGCAAAAATACAAATTAAATAATATTAAAATCATATTTTTATTTTACTGATAAACAAAATATTAAAAATCAAACCAGAGATATATTAAAAAATATTTTCATTGATTTATAATAAAAAAAGCTATTTATTAAGAACATTTTGTATTTTTACGCGTCTAAAAAAACAAAAATATAAAATTGAATAAATACAAAAATTGACAAAATGAAAAAAAACATCATCCTTTTAATTCTTTTATGCCCCTTGGTTGCACTAATGGCACAAAAAGGTCCAAAAGAGGTCACCCCTGACAGTTTGCTTTATGAATCATTTTCAAAGTCTGAATTAATCAAAATGCAGCAAGAAGCCCCTGACAAACTGCTAGAGCTTAATTTTGGTGTTACCGGATTTTGCTACATCAGTGATCAAAAACCTGCAAATTCACAAATGTTGGGTAATATTTGCAACTTTGTATCACCGGGTAAAACATGTGATATCAATAAGATGATTTCGACTAAAAGGATTAATTCATTAAATTATTCACTTCCTCAGGATCCTGAGAAATATAATGTTTTCACCATTAGTAACAGCTCCTATTTTGTCATAGTTTATCCTGCTCCTGTTTTCATGCAGAATAAAATAAGTTATATCAAACAATTCGGATTTTAAAAAAACATATTATGAAAAAAATATTTTTATTTCTTTTTCTATTAGCTACAGCAACCTCGTTTGCACAGATTCCATTCGTAATGAACGGCACTCAAACGACTATATCACACTGTAATTTAATTATTTATGACAATGGTTCTGCTACCGGAAATTATGGAAACAACCGTTCCGATTCACTAACCATTTTATCCAACGATCCCAATAACTCTTGTGTTCAGATTTCGGTTCTAACACTTGACATAGACCCATCGGATACGCTTTACATTTATAATGGTTCTTCGAGTAATGACCCGCTCATGGTGAAGCTTAATAATTCCAATTTCACTACTGAAGCTATTTTCAACTATACTGCTACCATTCAGAACCCAACCGGAGCACTGCATTTGGTTTTTGTAACTGACGGAGCCGGTGTAGGTGCAGGGTTTTCCATCACAACTGCTTGTGAAAGACCTTGCCAAAGAATTAACATTCATCTTGATACTGTTTTATCTTCTCACGTTCCCCGATTGGATCCAAGACTTAATGACGGCTATTATTATGTAAATGTTTGCCCATATGATACAGTTATCTTACAGGTTTACGGTGAATATATCGACAATAATTTCAGCTATGCCCAATCTGATGCCACTTCAATTTTTAAATGGGATTTAGGCGACACTGTTATTACAGGGGTTGGATTATATGTTATGCCTCACAAATTCAGAGAAGGAAGAGGATATGATGTTTCTGTTTCCATTGAAGACACTGCAGGTTGTGGAACTCAAATTCCCTTAACCTTCAGAGTCAGGACTTCCTCAAATCCCATCACCGGGGTGGGGCATTTTCCGGATATCTGCACCGGCAGCACCATTGAGCTTAATTGCGGATATGATGCCTATGCCAGTATTAGGGTTGATTCAGTAGGAAGTACACAAATTACCACCCTGGGGGTAACCGACACTATCTTTTT
>JAQWCZ010000354.1 GCA_028705705.1 Paludibacter sp. | reverse complement strand
TCGATAATGAATTTGCTATACATCTATATAATTCTAATACTATTAGTTTTCCTTGTTGATGTGTCCGATCAGCAATACAGGCGTTCCGGAACTTTTGCAGTATTTCAGCAAAGCCGCGGCACATTCACGCACCTGCGACACAGAGCCGGGAGAAGATTCAATGGTTTCTGTCGATACCGTCTGAATGGAATCAACTACCACTAAATCAGGATTTATATTGCTGATGTGTACGAAAATCTGTTCGAGGGAAGTCTCGCTGACTACATAACAATCTGCCACATCGGAACTTAATCGTTCAGCACGCAGCTTGATTTGTTTGACACTTTCTTCGCCCGAAACATAGAGTATTTTTCTATTGCGGATGTTCATCACCACCTGCAACACGAGCGTTGACTTACCAATACCCGGCTCGCCACCAATGAGTACGAGTGATCCGGGAACCAATCCCCCACCCAGTACCCTGTTCAGCTCACCCGAATGCGTATCAATCCGGCTTTCCTCGGTTGTTTCAACCTGAGAAATCAACACCGGCTTCTCCTTTGTCACCTGAATACCCGCCAGCTGGATACTTTGTTTACTCTCCTTACTGATGATTTCTTCGACATAGGTATTCCACTCCCCGCAGGAAGGACATTTCCCTATCCACTTCGGAGAATCGTTGCCGCAGTTTTGGCAGACGTACACGCTTTTGGTTTTTGCCATTGTGTATTTTTTGTTAACCACAAAAGGCACAAAAGGAAGACTAAGAAATCACAAAAGAATCAATAACGAATAGTGTATAATTTTCAGTTGAAAAAGTTTAAGTGTCTAACGTCTTAATTCTTTAACATTCAATAATTCTTATTGTTTTTTGAATTATTCTTTTGTGATTTCTTAGTCTTCCTTTTGTGCCTTTTGTGGTTTAAATATTTAAAACGCGTCAATGATCGCTTTGAAATCAGCCACTTTCAGCGAAGCGCCACCAATCAAACCGCCATCCACATCGGGATTTGAGAATAATTCTTTGGCGTTACCGGCATTGCAACTTCCTCCATACAGGATAGAGCAGTTATCAGCTACTTCCTGACCATATTGAGCAGCCAAAGTCTGACGGATAAAGGCGTGCATTTCCTGTGCCTGTGCAGCAGAAGCCGTTTTACCGGTTCCGATAGCCCATACCGGTTCGTAAGCCAGTACTATTTTACCGAAATCTTCAGCAGATAATTCGAATAAAGAATCCACGATTTGAGATTTCACCACGTCGAAATGTTTTTCAGCTTCTCTTTCAGCCAATACTTCACCGATACAAAAGATAGGGGTCAGTTCGTTTTTGAGCGCCAGTTCAACTTTGGTTTTCAGCGTTTCAGCAGTCTCACCATAGTAAGCACGTCTTTCAGAATGACCTAAAATCACGTAGTTTGCACCCGTTGATTTCACCATCGAAGCTGAAATTTCACCTGTATAAGCGCCTGATTCCTTATCTGCACAGTTTTGAGCAGCTACCCCGATTTTGTTGGTGTCGATGGCAGCAGCCACGCTGGCAAGGTGGATAAACGGCGTACCGATTACCACATCACAATTTGGTGTTACGCCTTTCAATGCGCCGTTCAGTTCTTCAGCCAACGCCAACCCTTCCTGCAGGGTTTTATTCATTTTCCAGTTACCTGCTACAATGTTTTTTCTCATTTTTTTGTTTGATATTATTATGTTTGACAATGATTTAATTTGAATCATATTTCACAGACCTGTCAGGTTTTAAAAACCTGACAGGTCTGATTGTTTTACTACAACCGTTTTCCATTCCATTTTCCCTTCACCGTACCATCCACCAGTTTCATCACACCAGGATTGGCCCTGATCATAGTTTTAAGGGTAATCGGATCGGTTTTATAAAAAGGAAATATCAGCCCGTATTTCGCTTTAAATTCCTGGATATCCTGGGTGGAAGAAGCCGTCAGGACATAGACTTTCACCTCCGGATGTTCGTTTCGTTTATGTGCGATAAAATCCTTTACTTTCTCGATACCTTTCACTGAAGTTTTTTGCAGGTCGTACATCACGATTAAATATGTAGTGCCTTCATCATTCAGCACCTCTTCGGTTACATCTTCAAACTCAGCCGTCAGAATCACCAAATCGTGGATAGGCGGTTTGTATCCTTCCGAAACAAGTTTGGTTTCCTGACTGACAAAAGCCCAGCTTGAATCCGGCAGTTGGTCGATGGGAAAAATTTTTCTGGTTCCTTCTTTTTCGTATACAAAGTTATATTCATACACATCGCCCGGTGCGTCATCAGGGACTTTCATCGCATCGGGAATATTCACCCCAATTTTATACGGACGAAAATCCAACACCGGCAAGTGCGTCAGGCTATAAACCATGAATCCGAAAGATGCCACGACAAAGACCGTTACAAAACCCCATTCTACGTTCGGCAGGAATATTTTACTGTATTTCTTTTGAAAAATTAAGAGCAGTAAAGTCAGGACAAAGAAAAAAACATTTTTGTAGAAAGTCATCCAGTTACTTATCTTCAGGGCATCGCCGAAACACCCACAATCCGCAACCGGGTTATACAGGGCAGTATATAAAGTCAGCGGCGTCATAATCAGCATAAAAACGAAAGCCAGCCACGACGAGAACTTGA
>JAQWCZ010000048.1 GCA_028705705.1 Paludibacter sp. | reverse complement strand
CTCAGGGTGGTGAAAAACAATCTCTTTCCTGTTCCGCCTTTGTTCCAGCTAATTCAGCAGGAATCCAAAACCGACTGGAAAGAGATGTATAAAGTGTTCAATATGGGACATCGCATGGAAATTTACTTACCAGCGGAACAGGCAAACCAGGTCATCGAAATCTCCCGTTCATTCAATATTGAAGCTCAAATTGTCGGATATGTAGAGCAATCCGGACAAAAAGAGCTGATCATCGAAAGTCCGTTTGGAACATTCCACTATTGAAGCAGGTGATTCAAATTTGTGGTAAACAGTTTTACCGCGATTGCCAACAGGATGATACCGAAGAATTTACGTAGAATGTAAATGCCGGCCTCTCCGAATAATCTTTCAATGCGATTGGTCGATTTCAGCACCACGTACACAAAAATTAAATTCAATACAAGTGCTACGATGATGTTTTCCGTTTGATATTCAGCACGTAACGAAAGCAAAGTTGTGAACGATCCTGGTCCTGCAATCAATGGAAAAGCCAGTGGTATGAAAGATGAACTGTTTTTTGGCCCATTATTTCTGAATATTTCAATATCCAGTATCATTTCAATAGCGAAAATGAAAATAATCAACGCACCAGCTACTGCGAAGGATTCAATATCGACACTAAAAAGTTTAAGAATGCCTTCGCCTGTGAATAAAAACAAGATTAAAATCAACAAAGCAATAAAACTTGCCCAGAAAGCATAGATTTTATTGTCTTTCTTTTTGATATTCAGAATGATGGGGATTGAACCCAAGATGTCGATGATGGCAAAAAGTACCATGAAAGCACTTGTGATTTCTACAAAGCTGAAGTTCATAAGTTGTATTGTTTAATGTATTGCTGATTAATTTTTTTTCTTTGTTTATCAAAAATCCATCCCCATTTGTTGAAGTATTTTTTCAAATTCCAGCTATGAACAAGCATCATGTAAAGACTTTTATAAGATTCCTGCGCATGATGATGTACAACTGAAACCAGAGGATAAAAAACGGTTCTGTAATATGCTCCGATTCTCCGTGTTAAATCGATATCTTCCGGATACAGGAAAAAGCGTTCATCAAATAAACCGGCCTTTTTAAGGGCCTCTGTTCTGAGCAACATGAAACAACCCGAAAGATAGGGGACATCCATGATTTTGTTGTATCCTGAATTGCGCATTTCAAACCGGTTTATGCGTTTTTCTATCCATTTTTTGGGAAGAAATCTTCTGAAAATCAAGTCTAAAGGAGTAGGGATTAGCTTGCATAAATATTGAATTTCTCCGGATGGATAAACCACTTTTGGCATCAGGTGACCGATTTCCTTGTTTTGTTCCAAATAGTCCACCATTTCTTTCAGTATATGCGCATTCATGGTAATATCGGGATTTACAACCAAATGATAGGGAACGCCGGCAACTATCGTTTTCCGTAGCGCGATGTTATGTGCCGCACCATAGCCGATATTTTTTCCGGTGAAGATATAGGTGAGTCTCTCATGCTTAAAATCACAGGAAGGAACAGGTGAGTTGTCGATGATATAAATTTTTTCAACTATTTCCGATTCAAGCAGGGAATTAATCAGCGATTCCATTTCACTGAAAAGATGTTTGTATATGACAATAGAAACATGCAGCATGGTCATTCTTTTTCGCGTGATCAAAGGTCGTATTTCTCCATTTTATCCTCGATATGCACATCTGCTTTGGCACTCTGGATTTTTACATAAGTCATCAGACTATCTGCCCCAGCGGCATAACAAACTTCCTGCGCTTTTTTTACAACTGCCATAATTTCATCATAACTCCCTTCCATCACGGTTTCAAAAGGTGTTACACGGTATTTCAATCCGGAATTTTCGATGATGCTGATGGCTTCATCCACAAGGGTGTACGGATGTTTATCCTTGGATGCCGGCAGAATTTGCAGGGCGATGTTGACGGTGTTTTGCATGTTAGATGAATAAAAATGAAGTGCAAATGTAATAAAAAAGCCCGAATTGCTTCGGGCTTTATCAAGTTTCTTATAAAAGATATTATTCTGCAGCCGGAGCTTTAACTTCAGCAGTTTCTTCAGGAGCTTGTGTGGCTTCTACCTGTGCTTCAGCTTCGGCAGCTTTAGTTTCTGCTAATTTTTTTGCAAGTTCAGCAGCTTTAGCTTTGTTTACTTCTACTTCAGCAGTATGACGGGCTTTGGTAGCAGCAGCCTTATCGGCAGCAATTTGTTCTTTTGTTTTGTTTACTTTGCTTTCTTTGCTTGTTTGCCATGCAGCAAAACGTTTTTCTGCTTCTGTTTCATCAAAAGCGCCTTTTTTTACACCTTCCAACAAATGTTTTTTCATGAGCACTCCTTCAGCAGAAAGGATGTTACGGGTTGTGTCCGTAGGTTGAGCGCCTACCTGCATCCAATACAAAGCTCTGTCGAACTTCAGGTTTACTATAGCAGGATCGGTGTTCGGATTGTATGAACCGATTCGTTCAATGAATTTGCCATCACGTGGCGCACGACTGTCAGCAATAACGATATGATAATAAGCATATCCTTTGCGACCATGACGTTGTAATCTGATTTTTACTGGCATTTTTAGTTTTTATTAAATGATTATACCTGTTGCTTTTTCTCGAAAAGCGGCTGCAAAGATATAAAAAAGAATTAAGAATTAAAAATTAAGAATTAAAAAATATTATTCACTCTTCATCACCCAGGCATCGGTAAAACGGGGATCTTCACTGCGTACCTGTTCCATGTAGTTGACTGCCGAAATAATATTACTGAATGATCGGATGGCTACTCTTATGTTGTTTTTTGTTTTGATGATTTCAGCATCAGGATAATCTTCTTCCATGAGTTTGTTACACAACAACATGGCTTTTTCTTCCAAATCAAAAGCAGCAACAATTACTTTATAGTTATTATTTACAGGTAAAGCCAGTTCGTTTGCTTCAATATTCGGATTAGTTGTTTCAGTTGTTGGTGTTATTATAATTTCTGGCAGATCTACCCGGTTCAACTGACTGAAATCTGCTTTGGAGACATTTGTAGATTCGTTGAGATGAGGTGAAAATAGTAGTGCAAAAAAAGTAATGAATATAGCGGCATAATTCATCAGTTTTTTAGCAGAAATGGTAAAGACAATGTCTTTAGTTGTTGTTTCCTTTATGGGTAACAACAACTCTTGTAGTCCGAAATTGGCCGGTAAAAAAGATAAATCAGTTGCTGGTGTAAAAATCAAGTGTGAATCATTTTCCAGTAAGAAAGTTCCCAAACGTCCAAATGTAAGTTTGCGATGTGTTTTCAGTTTCATCAGAAACTCTCTGGTTTCTTTTTCGGTAATAGCAGTCGCTTCGCGATAGCTAATCCCTTTTTCACGAGAGATTTCTATTGCAAGCATACCATCATTTTGACTGATAAGTGGATTAAAACTGATGGTTGCATGGGGTGGAAGGATATACTTACCCGAGAATTGGGCAGATTGATGTTGTACAACAAATCCACCTAAACCAGGAATAACGGCATGATCGTTATTAGCCAATAGTTTTTCTATGTTCCTGAAAATAGTTTCCACGACACAAAAATAAAATAAAGATTTTGGAAAAGCTACTTTTTGTTGAAAAAAATCCAATAAATTTTTAAACACGGATTTTCTGTGTATTTTTGTAACCGATAATCAATTTTTAAATAAATATGACATTGAAAACAATATTAATTACCGGTGGAGCTGGATTCATAGGCTCACATGTTGTTCGTTTGTTTGTGACTAAATATTCTGAATATCAGGTGGTAAATCTGGATGCGCTAACTTATGCTGGAAATCTGGAGAACCTCAAAGATATCGATGGATTGTCCAACTATACTTTTGTGAAAGGAAATATCACGGATGAAACCTTTATCTCGGAATTATTTGCAAAATATCGGTTTGATGGAGTGATTCACTTAGCTGCTGAGTCGCATGTCGATAGGTCCATTGCCGATCCTTTTGCTTTTATCAAGACGAATGTCTTTGGTACCGCTAATTTGTTGAATGCAGCCAAAGAAAACTGGAAAGGTAATATGGAGGGTAAACGCTTCTATCACATTTCTACTGATGAAGTGTATGGTTCGTTAGGCAAAACAGGTTTTTTTACAGAGGAAACCGCTTATGACCCGAGAAGTCCGTATTCAGCAGCAAAGGCATCTTCCGATCATTTCGTACGAGCTTATCATCATACCTATGGTTTGCCGGTTGTGATTTCAAATTGTTCCAATAATTACGGGGCTAATCATTTCCCGGAAAAGCTAATTCCGTTGTCAATCAATAATATAAAAAATAACAGACCGATTCCCATTTATGGAAAAGGAGAAAATGTGCGTGACTGGTTGTGGGTGAATGATCATGCCCGGGCGATTGATGTTATTTTTCATGACGGTGTGGTTGGTGAGACCTATAATATCGGTGGAAATAACGAATGGACAAATATAGACCTGATCAGAAAACTTTGTGAAATAATGGACAGAAAGCTGGGGCGCGAATCGGGAGAGTCGGCAAAACTCATTACTTTTGTAAAAGATCGCGCCGGACATGATTTGCGCTATGCCATTGATTCCACAAAGTTGCAACGGGAACTGGGATGGAAACCTTCGCTTCAGTTTGAAGAAGGACTGGAGAAAACAGTTGATTGGTATTTAGCTAATCAAGAGTGGATGGACAATGTTACGAGTGGACAATATCAGTCTTATTATCAGAAGCAATATGAAGAAAGATAAATTGGTCGTTCATTTTTCAATTATTTTACTATCTAATCTATGAGAATATGTGTTAAATGATTTTAAGTGTTAGAAAAAATATTACGATCATTGCAAATTTGTTAGACACTGAGTTTTTGATAAAACTATCAAAAAAAAATCTGGTTTTACCATTTTATCATGCAGTATCAGATAATGATTTAATTCATTTAAAACATTTATATCCAGTAATATCGGTTAATAGGTTTAAAAAAGATCTTGATTTTTTGCAACAAAAATATAAACCGATATCACATATAAATCTATTTGATCAGATATTTTGTAAAACAAATAAGAAGGAAAATGTTTTTTTCTTGACATTTGATGATGGATTAAGACAATTCCATGATGTTGTTGCTCCTATTTTAATTGAACGGGGTATTCCTGCGACGTGCTTTATTAATTCAGCTTTTATTGATAATAAAGATATGTTTTTTCGTCTGAAAGCATCTGTTTTGATCGAAAAAGCACAAAAAATGCAGTTAACTCGATCTCAATACAGCTTTATTAGAAAATTGTTTGAACAACATAATCTTATTTTTCATCATCCGGTTGATCTGTTGAGAATATCAGACAATAATAAAGAATTGTTGGATAAGATTGCTCCGGTTATTGGAGTTGATTTCAGGGAATATCTGGCTGTAAATAAACCATATCTATCTAAAGAACAAATAGCTAATTTAATTAAACAGGGATTTTCAATTGGTGCTCATTCTGTATCACATCCATACTTTCCTGATTTAGATGAAGATGCACAGATTGAACAGCTTAGACAATGTATTCATTTTATACAAAGAGAGTTTGGAATAAATGACAGACTTTTTTCATTTCCCTATACTGATTTTGGAATTAAAAAAACTTTTTTTTCATCTATTAAAGAAGATGTTGATTTTACTTTTGGTACCGCTAATCTGAAAACAGACGAGATTCAAACGAATTTACAAAGAATACCAATGGAAATATTCAATAGTAAAAGCGCAGGGGAAATCATCAAAACAGCTTATCTGTTATATATTTTAAAAATGGTTTTTAATAAGCATGTAATATTTAGAGATTGATGCAGATAATCTCATATACAAAAATACAACTACAGGGATTTATAGATGATGAGTTTTTTAAAGTACTCTCTAAAATTCCAATAACCTATCATAGGGCTGTCTCACAAATAAATAACCCTTATGCTTCTGATGAGGATGTACTTTTATGGGCTGCTTATGAAAAAGCATCTTTGGTTGGATATGTTGGTGTATTACCGGATTTAATAAGTTTAGAAAATAATAAACGTAAAATTTATTGGTTGAGTTGCTTTTGGATCGATGAATCTTTTAGAAATAATAACCTGGCCTCACAACTGTTTTTTTTGTTACTTAGACAATATAAAGATCAATTGTACATTTCTAATTTTCTTTTTTCTTTAGAGAACATATATCAGAATCTGGGAATCTTTAAACCTACACAATATCTTATTGGAAGTACATTTTATTTAAGATTTTGTTTTGCTCCCCTTGTTCAGGCTCGATATGCTAACATGAAATTATTGGTTTTGATATATGGCTTTATAGAAAGATCGTTGAACGTAATCATGATTTTAAAAAAGCTTTTCACCCGGAAAGTCAACGTGAAAATAAAATTGGAGGAAAATTGTACATTAGATGATGAATTAGAACATTTTATAAGTTACTTTTCATCAACTAATAAAAAAGTAGTAAGGAATATACAACATTTTAATTGGATATTAACTTATCCATGGGTGTTAAATGGAAAATCAGATCTGGATTCATCACGTTATTATTTTACTTCAAAAGCAACCTATTTCGAACATCGAACTGTGAAATTTTACTTGTCAAATAAATTATCCGGGTTTGTATTTCTGACTTTGAAAAATAAATCATTGAAAGTTTGTTATATTTATGCAAATGATGAATGTGTTTGTCATATTGCAGATTATCTTATTTCTTGTGCAGAAATATTAAAACTGAATGAAATAATAGTCTATGATAATCAATTAATCAAACATCTAAAAATTAGACGTGGAAAATTTTTGTATGTAAGGAATATAAAACAAGCCTATATTTTCCCTGAAAATGATGATATAACAGCATCTGTTTTTCAGTTTGGAGACGGAGATGCGGTTTTTACATAAACATCGATGAAAAAAATTGCCTTATTAAGTAATGTGAATATTGATCCTTTAGAAAACTATTTGAATGTTGATAGTTTATATAGTTTGTATTTTGGTGGGTATAATCAATGGCAAACTGAACTTGTAAAACCTGATTCAGGTTTAAGTGCATTTAAACCTGATCTGGTGTTTATTTATCTGAATGCTGAATTGTTAAAATCATATCATGCTGATTTGTTTTCATCTGTTGAAATATTTAATAATTATCAGCCTGATACGCAATTTATAATTGCCAATATTTCGTTACCTCCATATAGAATAACAACCTATCTTAATGACTTCAATTTTTTTGATAAACAGATTAATGAAGATTTGGTTGCTTTAGCAACCGATAAAAAAAATATATTTATTCTGGATTTTAACCGCTTAATAAATTTTCATGGATACGATTCTCTTTTTGATGAAAAGTATTGGTACATAGGTGGAATTAAGTTGTCAGGAAAAGGATTCAAAATATTAGCAAATGAATTGAAAAATTTGCTCAAAGCCATTTTAGGAGAAACAAAGAAGTTATTGATTGTCGATTTGGATAATACACTCTGGGGAGGAATTGTTGGCGAAGATGGTTGGAAAAATTTGCAATTGTCTGATCAAGGAATAGGTCAAATATATGTTGATTTTCAAAAAAAGTTAAAGATATTATCAAAACATGGAATTTTATTGGCTACTTGTTCAAAAAACAATGAACAAGATGTACGTGAAGTATTTAAGTCTAATAAAAATATGCAACTTGATTGGGATGATTTCGTCATACATAAAATTAATTGGCAGCAAAAGTCTCAAAATGTACTTGAAATTGCATCTAAATTGAATATAGGTTTGGATTCCATTGTATTGATTGATGATAATCCGGTAGAAAGAGAGCTGTTAATTAATAATATTCCTGAATTAACAGTACCAGAATTCCCGGCAGATATATCGAGGTTAAACCGCTGGTTTATAACAGATGTTGTTTATCCATACTTTTCAAAAGTCAATCTAACAACAGATGATGTTGATAAAGCAAATCAATATAAACGTAATTTTAAACGTGAACTTGAAAAGGTAAAATTAAATTTTGATGATTTTATCCGTCAATTAGATATACGTATCAATGTAAATCAGCTTGATCAGGATGCGTCTTTTCAAAGAGTAGCTCAATTAGCCCAAAAAACAAACCAATTTAATCTGAGTCTGAAAAGATATACTGAAAATGATATTAACAAGCACGTTCGGGAAGAATCTTATTTAGTATTCACTTGTACTTACGAAGATAAATTCGGGTATGAGGGTGTGGTTGGTTGTGCGATCATTCAACTGGATGGTAAAAAGGCAATAATTGATTCATTTATGATGAGTTGCCGGGTTTTATGTCGTAATGTTGAATTTGAATTTTTATCAAAAATTATAGATAAGCTTAAAGACCTGGAGGTTCTGGAAATTGAAGCGTTATATTGTCCGACTAAAAAAAATAAGATGGTTGCTGATTTTTTTAAAACTTTCGGTTTTGAAATGAAAAATAATAATTTGTACATAAAACAAATATGATGAAACTTAAACAACTTTATTCATTGGGATATGCATAAAATTTGTATGTTAAATATCTGACCTCTAAAAAATAATTATAAACTGATGTAATTAAGCTAAAGAAACAATATGGAATTGGAAGATAAATTTAAGACCATAATAAGTGAGGTGTTTAAAATTCCTAAGGAGGAAATAATCCTTTCAACAAGACAAAACGAGTTAAAGGGCTGGAGTAGTTTAGGACAGTTAAAACTAATCATGCAAATTGAAACATATTTTAATGTGTCTTTTTCAATAGATCAAATAGTAAAAATGGATAATTTTGAATTAATATTGGATGAACTTAAAAAGAAATTATCTGACAAGAATGGTGAATAATTTAATGATAAAATCACTTAAACTTATTCTATAAAAAAAATGCAATAGTAAATTGAATCCATGTAGTAAGGTTTTAAAAGTTTTAATAATTTGTAGTTTAAGAAAAAAACACTATCTTTGCATGCGATATTTGAAAGGTGGAGGGGACGGTAGTCCCCTTTATTGTTGAAATAAACCAAAAGATGTTAGATAGAAGTATTGTAAATCAGATAGTTGATTCGTATCTACAGGGAAGTGAATATTACCTTGTGGATTTAAAAGTGACTTCAGACAACCGGATTCAGGTAGAAATAGATTCATTAAATGGAATCTCACTGGACGATTGTGTGACGTTAAGCCGCTACATAGAATCAAAACTGGATCGTGAAAAAGATGATTATGAACTTGAAGTCAGTTCTGCGGGATTAAGTTCACCTTTTAAAGTGTTGAAGCAATACGAAAAAAACATGGGAAAAGAAATTGAGGTGTTAACAACAGAAGGCAGGAAGCGAACCGGAATTTTAAATTCCGTTACAACGGATGCTATCGGGATGACAATTGAAAAAACCATCAAGGAAGAAGGAGCAAAACGTAAAAAAAACATTCAGGAAGAAATAACAATATCATTTAATAATATTAAAACAACAAAACTGATCATTAGATTCAAATAAGCCATGAGCAAAAAAGAAACGATTAATTTGATCGATACCTTTTCGGAGTTTAAGGAATTAAAAAGTATCGACAGAACCACGCTGATTTCCGTGATGGAAGAATCCTTCAGAAGTGTAATCGCGAAAATGTTCGGAAGTGACGATAATTACGACGTAATTATTAATCCGGATAAAGGTGACTTCGAAATTTATCGCAACCGTACAGTGGTTGAAGATGATGAGTTTGAGAATGACAACCTGGAAATTAAACTTACTGATGCAAAAAAAATCGATGAAGATTATGAGGTAGGTGAAGAAGTTACCGACACAGTTGATTTTATGAGTTTTGGTCGCAGGGCAATTTTAAATCTCAGACAAACTTTGTCGTCGAAAATTTTGGAACTTCAGAAAGAAAATGTGTTTGCAAAATATAGTGAAAAGGTAGGGCAAATTGTCAGCGCAGAATTGTATCAGATTTGGAAAAAAGAAATGTTGTTGCTGGACGATGAAGGCAATGAGTTGTATTTGCCTAAATCAGAACAGATTCCAACAGATTTCTATCGCAAGGGTGATTCCGTTCGTGCAGTTGTAGCAATGGTTGAAAATAAAAATAACAATCCAAAAATTATTCTTTCGAGGGTTTCTCCGGTTTTTCTGGAAAGATTGTTTGAACTGGAAGTACCTGAAATTAATGAGGGATTGATCACTATTAAGAAAATTGCCCGTATGCCGGGTGAAAGAGCAAAAGTTGCTGTTGAATCTTATGATGATCGCATCGATCCTGTTGGTGCTTGTGTGGGAGTGAAAGGTTCACGTATTCATGGCATTGTTCGGGAACTTCGAAATGAAAATATTGATGTAATTAATTATACGAATAATATAAGTCTATTTATACAGCGCTCATTAAGTCCTGCTAAAATTTCTTCTATCCGGTTAAATGAAATTGAAAAGAAAGCAGAGATCTACATGAAGCCTGAAGAAGTTTCTCAGGCAATAGGTAAAGGAGGTCTAAATATCAAATTAGCCAGTATGTTAACTGGATATACGCTTGATGTTTACCGTGAACTGGATGATGAAGAAGAAACAGAAGATATCTATCTGGATGAATTTAATGATGAAATAGAACAGTGGGTAATCGACGCTTTTAAAAATATTGGTTATGATACGGCTAAGAGTGTACTTGCCGTTCCACGTCAGGATTTAATTAGAAGAACAGATTTGGAGGAAGAAACCATTGATGAAGTTCTTGCTATTCTACGTGCTGAATTTGAGGAAGAAGAATTATAAGTATTTCGTAAAAATTGATCATTTGCGAGATGCATTCTGCTTTTTATTTCATATAACTTACTTAAAAAATATTATTTTATAACATGCCCATTAGATTAAGTAAAGCTTGTAAAGAATTAAATATCGGTATAACCACTGCTGTTGATTTTT
>JAQWCZ010000353.1 GCA_028705705.1 Paludibacter sp. | reverse complement strand
TATTGGGTACTGCACCACCATCTATAATTTCGTCCCATCCTAGAACTTTTTTCCCACCTTTTTCGCGTAAGAATTTTTCCATCCGGGCAACAAAGAATATTTGCAATTCATCTTCATTTTTCAATCCCAAAATTTTCATCAGATTCTGACAATGTTCACATTCCTTCCATCTGTCTCTTGGACATTCATCACCGCCAATGTGGTAGTACGGGGAAGGAAATAAGTCGAAAAGTTCCGTGAAAACATCTTCGAAAAACTGGAATGTGGTTGCTTTTGGACAAAAAACATCTTTTTTGATTCCCCAGGTTGTTGATACTTCGTAGGTTGTGTCTTCAATACATGCCAGGTGAGGGTAGGAGGCAATGGCAGCTGTAGCATGTCCTGGTAATTCAATTTCTGGTATTACTGTAATAAAATGTTTACGGGCATATTCAACGATTTCTTTAATATCTGATTGTGTGTAAAAACCACCGTGTGGAATTCCATCTAAAACTTTATTTGTTTTAACATCAGTTGTTCCTAATTGAGTTTCTTTGCGATATGCACCAATTTCGGTAAGTAATGGATATTTTTTTATTTCAATTCTCCATCCCTGATCTTCAGTTAAGTGCCAGTGGAACATATTCTGTTTGTGCATGGCCATCATGTCGATAAACTTAAAGATAAATTCTTTCGGCATAAAGTGGCGGCAAACATCTAGCATTAAACCCCGGTAAGAAAATTGAGGTGCATCCTGAATTTTGCAACAGGGGACTTCCCATTTGATCCTTTTAGCGATTTTTTTTCCATAAGTTTCCGGAGGGAGTAACTGATAAATGGTTTGTATGCCATAAAAAAATCCGTTTGCTTTGCTAGCTTTTATTGTTATTTTATCTGGTGTAATGATTAATTCATAGGCTTCATCAGCTAATCCTTCAGTCGTTTTTAATTCGATAAAATTGGATGTAGGTAATAAGCTTGTATCTACAATTTTTAAATGCTGACCGGATACAATTTTATATTGAAGTATAAAATCATCTGCAACTTCTTTGAAAAGTTTATTCTCCAAATCTACTGCCACCACTGTTTTTTTATTCAGGGTAAACAACCCCGGTAATTCAACCAGTTGAGCAGGGGTGGGTATAATCCCATACCGTAGACTGTTATTGGCTAATACATTTACCGACAACAACAAAGCAATCAAAATAAAACATACATTCCTCATATTACTTTTCTTTATTTATTTATACATATTTTGAACAATTTCTTAAACAGCATTATTTATCAAGCGCCTTTGTAAGCATTCATCCTGCGAATAAGCAAGGAAGAATACGTTAATTAATAATACGGATTCTGAATCAATGAACCCTCACTTTTCAACATCTCATTACTTGGAATAGGCATTAAATAATGTTGTGGGAAAAACTTCTTTTCAACCGCCGTCATTCTGCAATCGGAATAATCAGGTTTTCCATCAGCTCCCGCTTTTGCAATTTGATACACTATGGTTCCATTTTTTTGTTTGATTAATGTAATACCACGTCCGGAGATGTTTTCATAAATTTCTGCCAACTTCCAGCGACGTAAGTCAAAGTAACGATGCTTTTCAAATGCCAGTTCGATACGTCGTTCGTTAATCAGCTTTTCTCTCAAAGCATTTCCTGTTTCGGTAACATGTGGCATCATCACATCGGCACGGTCACGAACTTTATTGATATAATTACGGCATTCAGCTTCATCATTGAGATTAAGACATGCTTCGGCATAATTCAAATAGAATTCAGCCAGGCGGAACCAGGGATATAATATGGTAGAATTTTCCGTTTCACTGATTATTTTATCTTCAATGTGCCATTTTTTCAACCAGTAGCCTGTACATTGAGTAGCTTCGGAATAATATGGATCATTAGGTACACGCCTCATATCGTATGATTTACACATTTTAATTGTGTCGCCGCGAAATACGGAGTTGGGATAGATGATTGTCTTGTAAAAACGAGGATCTCTACCACTCCATGGATTTGCCGGATCATAACCAGACCCAGGTTCGAAAGGTTTTTTTCCGGTAGCTTTCATTTCATAATCACATACGATATTTTCATAAGGCGTACAAGCGGTCCATCCAAGAAAATTATATTCGGGAGCATAATATGACTGAGCAGACAATCCAGAGAACTCATTAAAGAAAATTCCCCAGATCAGCTCTTTATTATTTGCATCACTCCATATTTGTGTGTAATCAGGACATAAAGCATAAGCTCCGGCATCAGCACGATCAATAACAGCTTTTGCTGCATTTTTTGCCGCAACCCATTTGTTTTTATCATAAGTCCCTTTGAAAATACTTCCTTGTGGGTCATCCGGGTCATTGAACAAAGGACTCGCAGCATAGAGCAACAAACGTGATTTAAGAGCCAGACAGGCATCAGCGCAAGCACGACCTTTATCAAAAGCTTTTTCCGGGAGATAAACAAGTGCACTGTCAATATCCGCAAGAATAAAGTCTACACAATCATCATAATTATCTCTGGTGGCATTGAAGTCATCGTATATATCATAAGTATTGGTGATAATAGGAACGCCGGCATATCTCCAGATTAGATTTGCATAAGCCCATGCGCGAAGAAAATACACCTCACCGGTTAGTTGTTTTTTGACAGCAATGCTTAC
>JAQWCZ010000352.1 GCA_028705705.1 Paludibacter sp. | reverse complement strand
TATTAACCAACTGTTATGCTCAGAGAAGATCTAAAAAAGCCCCTAAAGAAGAAGTGGCACCCCAAACTGAAGTGGCGGCTCCGCAGCCGGCCGAACAATCTGAAGTGCCTGTAATTACAGAAGAGTGTTTGGTTAACTTGAGCCTGTTTAATGAATCGGCTAAAAATAAACAATATGCCGATGCCGTTGCTCCATGGAATCAGGTATTTGAAAATTGTCCGAATGCTAATCGCGCGGTATATGTACATGGTCGTAACATCCTGCATTGGCAACTGAGCCAGGCAACCGATGAAGCAACGTACAAAAAATTGTTTGATAAGTTGATGCTTATGTTTGATCAACGGATGAAGTTTTTTGGAGATGATCCGAAATATCCAACACCGTGGATAAAAGGTCTTAAGGCATTGGATTATGCTTTGTACGTTAAAAATGATGAATTTAAAAGACCGGCATATCAGTGGATGGAAGAGTCGATTGATGGTCTCGGTGTTAACACTGAAATTGAAGTAATTCGTCAGTTCGTGGTTTTGTCGGATAAAATTTATGCAACAGATAAGAATCATGGTGAGAAATATATCGCCGACTATCTTAAAGCAAATGAAGTGCTTGAAAGTATTATCAATAGTTCTGAAGGTACAAATGCAGAACTGGCTGCACAATATAAAAACGGGCTGGATATTGTTTTTGCCCAAAGTGGTGCTGCCAATTGTGAAACTCTTGATAATCTGTACAAAGACAAAATTGCAACAAACAGCAATGATTTAAATTATCTGAATAAAATTATTTCATTCTACAGAAGAGTTAAATGTGTGGATTCAAAAGTATATTTTGATGCGGCTGTAATGGCACATAAAATTCAACCTTCTGCTGAATCGGCAAGTGCCCTGGGTGCTATGTCCTTTAATCAGGAAAAATATCAACAAGCTGTTAATTATTACGAAGAAGCGACTCGTTTAAGCGAAGTAAATTCAGATAAAGCTGATTATCAATACACCATTGCACAGATTTATTATTCAAAACTGGGTAATTATCCACGTACAAAAACACATGCCCTCAACTCACTTGAATACAACCCGGCAAATGGGAAAGCCTACATGATCATCGGATTGGCTTATGCCGGTGCAAAAGGTATTTATGATGATTCTGTGCTATCTAAAACAGTGTATTGGGCTGCAGTCGATAAACTGGTACGCGCGAAACAGGTTGATCCGTCACTGGCAGAAGACGTAGATAAATTAATTGCAACTTACAGTCGTCATTTCCCTTCTAAAGAAGATATTTTCTTTAAACCGGAACTGCAGGATGGAAAATCATTCTATGTCGGTGGTTGGATTGGTGAAACAACTATTTGTCGATAAACATTGAAAAAGGCTGAAAAGCAATATGTTGTAAAAAGTATAACAACCGCCCTTTCGGTGGTTGTTGTGCTTTTCTTGCTTTTTTCCTGTAATGCCAATGTCCCTGAACAAATAGATCCCATATCAAACCGGGCCGATTTCCCTCGTTTGCATTCGATGGACGTTAGTACCGTTATATCTGATTCAGGTATTACAAGATATCGCATCAATACACCTCAGTGGGATGTTTACGACCGGTCGAGCCAACCTTGCTGGGAATTTCCCTATGGGGTACATTTTGAGCGTTTCAACGAACAACTGGTGATTGATGCTAATATTCATTGCGAATATGCTAAGTATCTTGAAAATGAGCAAATTTGGGAGCTGAAAGGGAATGTAAGGGCAACTAATATACAGGGAGAATTGTTTGAGACAGAGCAACTGTTCTGGAATCAGAAAAGTGAGAAGATTTATTCGGATAGTTTGATTAAAATTACCCAGGAGGATTATATCGTCATAGGTAAGGGTTTTGAATCGAACCAGGAAATGACGAAGTACCAGGTGAAACAAACGCAGGGGGTGATTCCGGTGAGCGATTGATGACACCAGTTGCCAGTCACAGATTTTGGTTATGTAAATGTAATGTGTTAAAATGCTGAAAAATTTTCACATATTGTTTTTGTTGATGTTGTTTCCGGTTACTTTATTGGGAAATGATGATCCGGCTACCCCTGCTGTTCAAAAAGTGAAGTCATCAGTTAAAACATGGCGTATTGTGGATAAATTTGCTACGGTCGATTCGATTCCTGTCGATACTGCTCATCTGAATTTTCAAAATGACAACCACATCGATCGATATAGTATTTCCAATGCCTATCGCGGTAATTTAGGCTCGCCTATTCAATCGAAAATCTATTTCGACCGTCCAGAACAAGATGAGTTCATTTTTGCAGATGCCTACTATCCATATAGCCGGAGAATTGAGTCGGCTACCTTTTACAATACTACAACTCCTTTTTCAAGTCTGTATTATCTTACCGGTGGAACGAATTATTACGAAGATGAACAAATCCGGTTTCTCTTCACCGCGAATGCCAATAAAAAACTGAATATCGGGACTACGCTCGATTATATTTATGCACGTGGCGAATACTCGAATCTGGCCACCAAAAGGTTCGCAGGTTCCTTATTCGGAACTTATGATGGTAAAAAATATAAAGCTACGGTTTTTTTTAGTACCAATAATCAAAATCATTATGAAAATGGCGGTATTGAAGATACCATGTATATCAATGGATCCGTAAATTATCCTTCGT
>JAQWCZ010000351.1 GCA_028705705.1 Paludibacter sp. | reverse complement strand
AAGATCGTTTCAGATGTCACAAGTTTGGCTTCGACGACTTGGTCATGGAACTTGCTTGTGGACTCCATAATTTGAGAGTTTCGCTGAATTACAGCGATATATAATATTAATCGAAATAATGTCTAATATAAAAAAGCGAGTAACTAGTGTATTTAAAATACCAGTTACTCGCTTTTCTATTTCGGATTGCTATAATATACGTAATAAACTGACCACTAACCACTGATCTCTATTTAACTATCCTCACCGTCAACGGGTATTTTACTTGTTTTGAAAATTGCTGTACGGCTGCCAACCATTCTTTCTGGGTTGGGAATTTCCATTGACTCCAGCCACCTCCAAAGTAATAAGTAAATTCTTCGCCAGGTACGTAATTCTTCATCAACAAGGCATGGAGGTTCTGAATTTTATACAAATCTTCTTTATCTGGGAAAACAATTCCAACATAATTTCTTCCCACATTCTTTTGGTCTTTGTTGGCAATTGCATTCTCACCATAAACAATCAGTCCGGTTGCTTTTTGTAAAGTACCTTTGCCATCATGCAGGGTAATACCGGCTGCCAGTTGCATGGGTTGTTTTTCTCCTGTAAGTTTTACTACTGCTTTGTTCATTACTGTACCGGCATCGGTATGAATGGTTACTTCCTGTTTATATGTTTTGCCATTGATGTCAACATTGTTGTAGGTAAGCGTAAAGCTGGAGCGCAAGGTGCCGCTATCCAGCACTTTGTAGGTGTCGAAATATTTTCCAACCAACAACTCTCCGTTTACATACGGAGCGACACCACCTGCTCCCAGTGTGTTACCAACCTTGTAGCAATCAAGTCCTTGTCCGTTATCTTCATGATAGGATTTTCCATGTTTTAGTTCTCCTCTGTAGAAACTGTCAACCACTAATTCTTCAGTTTTCTTTAACCAAAGGTCAATGCCGTTTGACGGATTTTCAGCAGCGAGTGCCGGTCCGTACATGCGATAAGCAGCAAGGTCATTCTCCCATGCAAAATCGTCTTTGCGTTCGGGAACAAAACGAGCGGATGTTTTGGCTTTAACCGCTTTGGGTGTACCGGCGTTTAAGGTGTAAACTACCTTTGTTCCCGTTTTTACAGTAGCCGGGAAAACGAGAGACTGAACACTTTTAGTTCCATTATAAATTAATTGATAGGGAATTTCCTGGTTGTTTTCATTTGTAAGAATATAATTGGTACCAGAAAGTCCGCCCAGTTCGGATGCTGCAATTTCAACGATTTCATTTGCTCTGTCGAATGGATACTGATTGATGATTTCGATGGTGGTCTGAGCACAGCCAACAACTGCTGCCGCTAACATTAAAATAAGGATACTGAATTTGTTTTTTTTCATGCTATAAAATTTTTATAAATACGATATTTGAATATTGTTATGTTGGCAAACTGTTTATTTTGAAATTAGATTCCTGTTAAAAAATTCATTCCCTGCAAAAATAACATTTTACAGGGAATGAACCGAAATCATTTTTTATTATAGCTGTTTTTTAGTTTTTTTTAAAACTATTATGAACTCATGTGACTCATGTGGTTCAATTTAAAAACTTATTTTGGTTGCTTGCCGATATAAGCTAAAATTCCACCGTCAACATATAAAATATGTCCGTTTACGAAGTCAGATGCCGATGAGGCTAAGAATACAGCCGGTCCCTGCAAATCTTCCGGAGTTCCCCAGCGGGCTGCCGGAGTTCTTCCTAAGATAAAATCGTTGAACGGATGTCCCGGTTCACGTAAAGGTGCTGTCTGAGGCGTTGCTATATAACCCGGACCAATGCCGTTTACCTGAATGTTGTATTCCGCCCATTCGCAGGCTAAGTTTTTGGTTAGCATTTTCAAACCACCTTTGGCAGAGGCATAAGCTGATACGGTCTCACGTCCCAGTTCACTCATCATCGAGCAAATGTTGATGATTTTACCGCCTCCTTTTTCGATCATGCCCGGCGCAACGGCTTTCGACACGATAAATGGTCCGTTTAAGTCGATGTCGATCACTTGACGGAAATCCTTGGCTGACATTTCGATGGCCGGGATGCGTTTGATGATACCGGCATTGTTTACCAGGATATCAATGATCCCAATATCTTCTTTGATTTTTGCAATTGTTGCATACACGGCATCTTCGTCGGTAACATCACACACATAACCGTATGCTTCGATACCATCGGCCTTGTAAGCAGCCAGTCCCTTGTCAACCATTTCCTGATTGATGTCGTTGAATACTATTTTTGCACCTGCTTTTGCAAATGCCGATGCCAATGCGTAGCCGATACCATAAGATGCCCCGGTTACCATGGCGATTTTTCCAGTTAAATCAAATTGTTTCATATTACTTTTTTTAATGTCTACGGTCAACGTTATTCAGGCATTAATATCAAATAACTAACCACTAACCACTATCTCAATTCTGTATGTTTTCTAAAATCCTGATCACTATAATCTAAATTTTCACCGGCCATTCCCCAGATGAATGTATAGTTGCTGGTTGCGGCTGCGGAGTGAATTGACCATTCAGGAGATATCACCGCCTGATTGCCCTGCATCCAGATGTGACGGGTTTCGGCGGGTTCGCCCATAAAATGGCATACCACCTCGCCTTCTGGCACTTCGAAATAAAAATAAGCCTCCATGCGGCG
>JAQWCZ010000047.1 GCA_028705705.1 Paludibacter sp. | reverse complement strand
CACGAAATTCAGGGATATAATCGCCACGGCTGATGTTGATATTCACCAATCCCGGAAAATTAGACATTCTGCCCCTGATTTCAGATGCACTTTTGTCTGTTTCCTGAAAATCATATCCGTATATTTCAAGATCCAGCGTAGATTGTCCTCCGGTCATACCCATACCCCCACCGGCCAGGATGGATGATTTTTTAATTTCCGGCAGATTTTCAAGATCAATACGCATGCTGTCGCAAATCTCGAACATACTTCTTTCGCGGTCGTTCAAATCAATCATCCTGATGTTGAAGGAGATGATGTTGGAACCATTGTTTTGTAATGATCCCCATACATTGGAACTACTTGCTTGTCCGATTGTGAAGTTAATCATATCCAGTTCCGGATATTTTTCTTTCCACAGTTCATAAATTTTTGAAGCAGTTTCTTTGGTAATTTCGACCCTTGTTCCAATCGGTAATTCTGCAGTTGCAGCTATCCTGCTATTATCTTCAGCAGGAATAAACTCAGAACCGATAAAACCGGCAGGAATCAAACTGATGATGAAGAAAGCGAAGACACTTATAATCACAGTCTTTCGGTGGCGAACAGACCAGTTTACCAATGCGGCATATTTTTCATCCAACTTATTCAACGCTTTTTCAATCGGTGTAAAGATGAGTTTGTATGCTTTGTTGTGTTTCGGATTCAACCGTAACAATTGTGATGAAAGCATGGGTGTCAGAGTCAAAGCACAAACGGTAGAAACAATCATGATGATGGTTACCATCCATCCTAATTGCTCAAACATTACACCTGCCATACCTGAAATCATGGTCAACGGGAAGAATACAGCCAGCAAGGTTAAAGTTGAAGCAATAACCGATATCGCTACTTCATTGGTCGCGTGTACCGCAGCACTTTTCGGGCGACTTCCCCGTTCTATGTGCGTAGTTATGTTTTCCAATACCACAATGGCGTCATCCACTACCATACCAATGGCAACCGACAAGGAGCTTAACGAAATAATATTAAGTGAACCACCTGTAAATCCAAGGTATATAAATGCTGCCAACAGCGAAATAGGGATTGTCAGGATGATAATGATGGTTGCTCTCCAGCGTCCGAGAAAAGCCAGTACCACCAACATCACGAAGATGAACGCATACATGACTGTCTCAACCAAACCTGAAATGGTTTGTTTGATGTTGTCGGAGGTGTCCATGATCGGTTCTATCCTGACGTCTGTCGGCAGGTTTTTCTGAAGTTCAGGAAGCATTTTGTTAACCTGTTCGGCAATTTGTACGGTGTTGGAGCCAGATTGTTTTTGTACGACTATGGTAGCACCCTGTACGGCGTTAGTATAAACCTCCTGTGAGCGTTCCTCCAGTGCGTCTTTAATAATGGCTACATCCGACAGATAAACATTTTTACCGGCATACGAACCTACCACTAAACTATTTAGTTCATCCGGAGAAGAAAATTCGCCCTCAACACGTAGTGAATAAGTTTCATTTCCAATATCCATGTTTCCCGCCGGGGTATTAATGTTCTCCATCCGGATGGTTTGAGCCAGTCCCTCGATTGTCAAATGATATGCTTCCAGTTTTGACGGGTCGATGAACACTTGAATCTCTCTTTCAGGTGCTCCGGCAATTGAAACAGAACCTACACCCGGAATACGGGCCAGGGGATTTGCAACATTCTCTTCCAGAATTTTATATAAGGCTGGCAGACTTTGATCGGCAGTTGCAGAAATCATCATGACCGGAATCATATCGGTACTGAATTTGAAAATGATGGGTTCTGTGGTAGCTTCCGGTAAATATGATTTTACCATATCTAATTTCGAACGGACATCATTTGTCAACGCTTCAATATCCAAACCATAATCAAATTCAAGCGTGATGATGGAGGTATTCTCTCTGGAAGAGGAAGTTATCTTCTTCAGATTGGCAACCGTGTTCAGCGAGTTCTCCAACGGTCGGGTGACATTTGTTTCCACATCGGCAGCACTGGCACCCTGATAGGTCGTCATCACCATGATGGTGTTGGTCTCTATATTAGGAAGCAGGTCGATTGGTAATTTGTTGAGCGAAAATAGTCCTAAAACCACGACTGCCACAAAAACAAGGGCGGTCATAACCGGTTTTTTGACTGAGCCTTCGTATATACTCATTTTGTTTTAATTTTGTAGTAAAAAACTGAATATTATTGTATCACTTCTACGGCAATGCCATCAGCTAATTTACCCTGGCCGGAAACAACCACTTCAGCATCACTTTCGATACCTGAAATCAGTTCGTATTCTTTTTCCATGCGGCGTCCTAGTTCAATTTGCCTGTAGCTTACTTTGTTTCCTTCCAGTAAATAAACAAATCTGGCGCCTGAACCGGCTTGCTTGATGATGGCCTGATCGGGTACGACAACCCGCTTGATTGCACCGAAATTGATGTTTACACGCGCAAACATACCGGGACGAACCTTCGAATTCGGATTGTCAAGTTTGATTTCTACACCGAATGTACGCGTGCGATCATCAATCGTCGGGTAAACCAAACTTACTCTGCCTTTAAAAGATTCTTTTTCATATACATCTAATTTCACATCAACATGCATTCCTGGTTTTACTTTGCTAAAAAATGTTTCTGAAACATTGATTTTAAGTAATACCGGGTTGATTTGCATGACTGTCAGGATGGGTTGTTGTCCATTGTACATGTCTCCGTCATCGTAATTACGTGCTGATACAATGCCTGAAATCGGACTAAGCAACAGGGTGTTTTCCTGTAAAGTCTTCAGATTTGTTTCAGCCAGCGTGAGTTGCAGACGTGCATTGTCTAATTCCTGTTGTGAGGCACCGCCTACCGCATATAATTCAGATACACGCTTGTAAATCCGTTTGAAATTTTCAATTTGTGTCTCTGAATTCACCAGATTTACAGCATCCATTTGCGCCAGGCGCTGACCTTTTACCACTTTATCGCCCACTTCTACGAAAATTTGACGGATACGTCCCGGCATCGTGGGATTGATGTTGTTTTTTACAATGGGCTCGACAGTAGCTGTAAATTCATATATTTGTTCCACATCACGTGCCACAACCTGTTGAATTTTTACTTTTGGTGCTTGTTTGCTCTCATCATGCTGAGCCTTATCCGGTGCACTCTGTCCTCCACAGGCAGCCAGACCAATAACAAACAGGGATAAAATGATTTTGTTTATTGTGTTCATCTGTTAAATTATTAATTGATTGTTGTACCTAAAATTTTCTCTAAATCGCATTTGGCTGATATAAAATCATAAATAGATTGATTGTATGATAACCCAGCCTGAATATAGCCCAGTTCTGCATTGGTTACATCCAGGTAAGTTCCGGCGCCTACTTCATACATTTTCTGAGAGATATTCAACGCCTTCTCAGCCTGTGTTAATGCTTTTTTCCCGGATTCCATTTTCTCGATGGCCTTAATCATATTGTCTGTATAAGTAATTGCCTGTAATTCCAACGAACGTTTCAGATTCTCGCGTTGATCATCCATGGTTTTGATTTGCATCTGTAATTGTTTTGCTTTGTAATGTTTACTGCCACCCTGAAAAATCGGAATAGACAAAGTTAAACCGGCATTTGATGTTGGAAACCAGTAATAATCCTTGAATGCAACATCATCATTGGGCATCGACATATATTGATAGTTGATGCTTGCAGATAGTGTTGGTAACCAGGTCGATTTCTGAATTTCAAGTGATTGTTTTAATTGTTTTGCCTTTAAATCAAACTGATTCAGATCTGTATTTTTATCCAGAGAATTATTGGATAATTTAATAGCTTGTTCAAACACCAGCGATTCATAATCAGCTAAAGTGCCTGTAGGTTGAATAGCGGTATGCATATCGATACCCATCAGCATCTTTAATTGCAGGGTGCTCAGGTTGATGGCGCTTTCTGCCGAAACCAGGTTCGTCAGCGCGTTTCTAACCTGTACATCGGCACGAATCCATTCAAATTCAGAAACAGTGCCCTGTTCAAATTTGTTTTGGATGATTCTGGCATTTTCAGCCGCATTTTGGTGGGTTCTTTCAAAAACCCTGTAAGAATCCTGTGCCAGTAAAACGCCATAAAATGCTTTCGTGACTGAATTAACAAGCGTAAGTTTAGAAGACCGTGCCGATTCCAGGGTCAGTGCCGCATCCGTTTCGTTCATCTTCAAACTTGCCCACAGGGTGGGAGAGATGATGGGCATTGATGCCGAAAGTACACCTGCAAAGGTATTGTCCTGACCGACTTCAATACCATCCGGACTTGAAGGAAAACCGGGAATGTCAAAGAACATTTTCTGTTTCTTTAATGTACGGGAGTAAGATGCAGAAGCGTTGATGGCTGGAAACAAAGCCGACATCTTTTCTTTATTTGCATAATCAATTCTTTCGATTTCTCTTTGAGCGATGCGGATGGTCGGACTTTCATCCATGGCAATGCTAATACACTGCTGTAGCGTAAGTGATAGTGTGTCCTGTTTCGCAATACTGTCCTGCTGCGCATGGGTTAACCCTGCCATCAACAGGAAAGATATTGCCAATAATAAAAATTTCATCTTTTTCATACCTGTCATTTCGTTCAATTGTTGGTTTTATTTTTTCTCACTAAAATTTTCTTCAATGTATTTCAATCCTTTTTCATTTACAATTAGGTGAATAATCATGTCAATGAAAAAATCGGTCAGTCGTTTCAATGAATATTTTTTCTGCGATGGCATCATGGTTTCAAATATGTTTCTGATTTGAATCGAATGAAAAAACGACAATAATTCAATGTCTAAATTGTCACGATAATAGCCTTCTTTTATTCCTTGCCGGATGTTTTCCTCGAAAGCGTATTTAATCCGTTCGGTTTTTATCTGATCATATTACTGATGAAGGTAAGGATAATATTTCTTTAAATCGTGCCATAACATGAAGGGTGCACACTCTGCAGACTTCTTTATTTCTTTGATCATGAAAATAAATACTTCAATGGCATTTTTATCCCTGATCGATTTTTGCACCTTTGCCATGTGCTGCCCCTGTCCGTAAGCAATAACAGCGTCAATAAGTTCCTCTTTCTTATCAAAATACTGATAAAATGTTTTTTTTGATATCCTTAACTCTGCACATACATCATCAATCGACACATTTCTGATGCCAACCTGATGAAATTGTGTTGCGGCTACCTGAATAATATTTTCTTTGATACTTTCCATATAGGCCGCAAAAGTAATACTATGTTGTCAATTTGCAATATTAAAAAATATTAATAATTAAAAAGTTTCAGATAATCAGCATTTTATAAATATTTTTCTGGAAACTTTAATAATATAAAAGTTTCTGTGTTCCGTTTTTTGTTGTTTTTGGCTGATGTTAGGTTTTAAAAAAGAATGTTTTTAACGATCGAAAGGAAATAATCACATATACAATGATCATTGCAACAATGCCGGTTATCTCATAAATTGTGTTATTTAATATTGCTTTCATATAAATAGTATTTGAAAATTTAAAGGTGCTGAAATGAGCAAATTTCGTTCCTAATTTTCAGGAATTAAGTTGTACAAAAGTAGATTGTAAAATATTTTTAGTCAAATCATAAACGGGGAATAAACCGATTTATCCGATAAAAGCAGTTTTTTTACTGATGAATAAAGATTAAAAATCTTGTGAAAGGTATAATTTTCTTATCTTTGCACTCCCTAAAAACAAATTTTTCATCATGAATTTAGAATCATCTATTCAGTCCATTGTTAAAGATGCTGTGTCCAAATTATATGCTTTGGAGGTTGAGTTAGCTCAGATACAAATACAGAAAACCAGAAAAGATTTTAAAGGTGATTTGACGGTAGTGACTTTCCCTTTTGTGAAAGCGGCAAAGAAATCGCCGGAGGCAACAGGACAGGAAATTGGAGAATACCTACAGGCAAATAATGGTTTGATTACAGGTTTTAACGTAATAAAAGGATTCCTCAATTTAAATATAAGTAAAAATTACTGGTTACAATTGTTGAATAAAATCCGGAGTGCCGATAATTTTGGGTATAATATGGATGGTGATTGTGAGATCATGATGGTGGAGTATTCTTCTCCTAATACGAATAAACCGCTGCATCTCGGACATATTCGTAATAACCTGCTCGGATACTCGATTGCACAAATTCAACAAGCCAATGGATGGAAGGTGGTGAAAACCAATATTGTCAACGACAGAGGTATTCATATTTGTAAATCAATGCTGGCCTGGAAGCTATTTGGTAATGGCGAAACACCTGAAAGTTCGGGTTTGAAAGGTGATCATTTGGTAGGGAAGTATTATGTGGAATTTGATAAGGCATACAAGGCAGAAGTTAAAGCCTTGATTGAGAAAGGCATGACGGAGGATGATGCCAAGAAATCGGCACCACTCATTCAACAGGCACAACAAATGCTGGTTGCCTGGGAAAATCATGACCCGGAGGTGTATGCGCTCTGGGAAATGATGAACGGCTGGGTATATGCCGGATTTGACGAAACATACAAGCAACTGGGGGTTGATTTTGATAAAATATATTATGAATCCCGGACCTATTTAGATGGGAAAGCAAAAGTTGAGGAAGGACTCAGGAATGGGGTGTTTTATAAAAGAGAAGATGGCTCAGTTTGGGCCGATTTAACTGCTGACGGACTGGATGAAAAACTGTTACTTCGTGCCGATGGAACTTCTGTTTACATGACACAGGATATTGGTACAGCCGCCTTGCGATACAATGAGTACGATATAAAAAAAATGGTGTATGTGGTAGGTAACGAACAAAACTATCATTTCCAGGTACTTGCGTTATTACTCGATAAATTGGGTTTTGAGTGGGGAAAAGACCTTGTTCATTTCTCTTATGGCATGGTGGAATTACCCGAAGGTAAGATGAAAAGCCGTGAAGGTACAGTGGTGGATGCCGATGACCTGATTTCGGAAATGATTGATACGGCTTGTGAAACGGCTCGTGAACTGGGCAAGCTAGACCAATCTTCTGAAGAAGAAATTGAAAAAATAGCCCGCATGGTGGGATTGGGTGCTTTGAAGTATTTTATTTTAAAAGTAGATCCAAAGAAAAACATGACTTTCAACCCGAAAGAATCTATTGATTTCAATGGTAATACCGGTCCGTTTATCCAATATACCCATGCACGTATCAAATCTGTTTTACGTAAGGTAGATGAACTAAACATTGCTACGGATGTACCTGTTACCGAAAATCTACCGTTGTCAGATAAAGAAAGCAACCTGGTACAGTTGCTATCATTATTTCCGGCAATTGTACGTGAAGCCGGACAAGAATTCAGTCCGGCTGTGATTGCCAATTATATATACGAATTAGTGAAAGAATACAATCAGTTCTACCACGATTTTTCTATTTTACGAGAAGAAAATCCAGAGCTGAAATATTTCCGTATCGTGCTATCTGCTGCTATAGCAGATGCTATTAAGAAGGGAATGTACTTACTTGGTATTGATGTCCCCGAACGGATGTAACAAAAATCCGGCTGATTTTGCATGTGTTTGAAAAAATATGGTTATTTTAGTCCGCTGAAATCACAACCATGAAAGGATGTTTATCAGGCAAATTCTGTTTTTACTTTTAATACTTACTTCCTGTACTGAAAAGGATATAATAACCGATGAACTTCGTTTGGCAAGTCCGTCCGCTAAAGAGCAGATACCCGATACTTTACATGTTGCAACTCGTTATGGGTCTTCCTCTTATTTTTATTTTCGTGGCGATGAAATTATGGGCTATGATTATGAACTCATTAATCATTTTGCTGAATTTAAAGGCATTCCTGTGAAGATTCATGTTGCGGCATCTCAGGAGGAAATGCTTAACATGCTTCGTCAAAATCGGGTTGATTTGGTTGCCTATAGCATGTATGAAACAAAACTACTCAAAAGTGAATTTGATTTTGTGGCTTTTCAGGAAGATTCATATATGGTACTGGTGCAGGAAATCGGGTTGCAGACTATTAGCGATATCAACGAATTGAAAGGCAAGACGGTACATGTCATTAAAAATTCTATTTACCATCGTCGGATGGAGCATTTGAATCGGGAGTTAGGAGGGGGCATTGACATTCAATTGCTTGATGATACCCTTTCGGTCGATCAAGCTATCGAGATGGTTACCCAACGCAAGATTTCCTATACCATAGCCCATTATAAAACGGCTATTCAACATAAGGATTTCAACAGAAGATTAGATTGTCGAATACAGGTTGGTTTTCTGCAACGGAATGGATGGTTGATACAAAAAAATAATAATTGGTTAAGAAAACTTATTGCTGAATGGGATAGCAGTTCGGAGACGGAATTGTTGAAATCGCAGTTATATGGAAAATACCGCATTAAAAATCCATATTTTGTAGCACAAAAAGTAGTAATTCCCAAAGGTGCAATATCTCCTTATGATGCCTACTTCAAAAAATATGCGGATGAAATTAAATGGGACTGGCGTTTGTTGGCTGCCATTGCGTTTCACGAATCAAGGTTTGACTCTTCGCAAATATCTCGTAGAGGTGCTTCAGGTTTAATGCAGTTGATGCCTCGAACAGCAGCTAAATTTGGTCTTGATAAAAATAATATTTTGAATCCTGAAAAAAATATTGAAGCCAGTGTAGAGTATATAAAAAGTTTAAACCTGCTTTTCAGAAAAATAGAAAACCTGGAAGAAAGGAAAAAATTTATTCTTGCTTCTTATAATTCAGGACCGGCACATATCCTTGATGCCATGGCGCTTGCTGAAAAACATGGTAAAAATCCACACATCTGGTTTGAACATGTGGAATATTATCTTTCGAAGAAAAACGAACCTGAATATTATAATGATGAAGTAGTGAAATTCGGTCATTTCCGTTCAGGCGAAACTATCCGTTACGTGAGAAATACATTAGACACCTATCAAAAATACAAAGGGAGAATATAAGTTAACATGGATTATCGGACTTTTTTTGAAAATCTCCAATCCCGTTATAGTTTGGAGGAGTTGTTGCTGCATATTTATCATCATCCGGAGGATTTCGATACATTATTCAATCTGATATTTGAAGAAAACAATAAAAAAGCCTGGCGGGTACTTTGGGCAGTCGAGAAAGTCAGTCAGCGCAACCCGGAGTGGCTTAATCAGGAGAAGATCGGCCGCATTACAAACATGGTGTTGACAACCCGGCACCAGGGTATGCACCGCATTGGCTTGTCGATTCTCAACTCATTTCCTGCCCCCGATCCGATCAATGTGGATATGCTAAATGCGCTTTATGATTGGATGCTTTCTCCCGCTTTTTCAATTGGTGTGCAAAGTCTAGCCATGAAACTGCTGTATAAATATGCCCTTACCGATGAAGATTTGCTTCGTGAATTCATCATTACACTCGATCAGGCTGATGAGAACGACTACACAGCAGCATTTACAGCATCGAAAAGAAATATTCTGAAAAAACACTGCTGATTCAAAATTACACATTTTTTTATTTTTTTGCATTATTATTAAAATATTTTGTATCTTCGTTATCTTTTTAAAATTTATAATTATTACAAGTATGAGCAAAAACTACGTTATTACATTTATTTTGTGCTTCATTTCGGTTACATTATTTGGAGCAAAACAACCATCCAGGGTTTTTCTTAAAGAAAAAGTAACTAATCGGAATATTCAGCATGTAAAGTCATTAAGTCCAACTGCAACATCTGCCGTGGTCATAGCTGAAGATTTCAGTAAATTTACTGCTGGTAGCGAAGCGACGCCGGATGCAACTGACTTAACTGATGAAGAAACAGGCGAGATAGCAGCTTCATTCACTGTTATGGAAGGTTGGAGCGGCTGGGGAGTTTACCAGGCGGGTGGCTCAGCTTATATGGGTTGGGTTAAATACAGTGAATCTGATCCTCAATGGGAAGATGGTCCGGGTTATATTTCAACACCATTATTTGATGCCTCAACAGCCTCAACAGGTTATACCATTAAATTTAAAGCTCGATCCAAATCTGCTATTGGTGATACATTGGTTGTTTATTGGAACTGGTTCGATGAAACCGCGGATGATTTTGTTTATGATTACGTTGAAGGTCTTATTACCAACCAGTGGGCAGAATATACCGTTCAGACCACATTTGGCAATGCCGAATCTTATGTTGATTTTTGGGGTACTAACTCAGAGTTCTATATCGATGATGTTGAAATAACATTCGATGATGGAGGAACTAACCCTCCAAATGGCAATGTTGTATTCTTGGAAACATTTGGAACCACCGCCCCAAGCAGTAATCCACGAGCCAAAATAAATGAATATACAGGGTATGACAATGGCTCTCCTGTGACATTCACTTATACCACAACTGATTATGCTGATTTAAGATCAACCTCTTCTTTGAATAGTCATGTTTGGTTTCCGGCAAATAAAGAAACAGATTTGGTTATCAGCAATATACCTACAAGTGGCTTTGTCGATCTGAAATTATCATTTGATATTGCAACAAATGCAACTAGTTCAAACCTGAATAAAGTGATTGTTGAGGTAAATGATGTGCCCATTCAGGTACCATCAGTTGATATTACAGCTCAAAATACCTATTCTAATTCAGGTGATATCAGTTTTAATTCTACAAATGTTACTAAATTACGTTTCTATTACACCATTGCCAATAACCCAACTAATTTTGGTTATCGTCTTGACAATGTGAAGATTACTGGTACGCCAGCAACAGGTTTAGAAAATCCTCGTACGGTTGGTTTCTATGTGGCAAACGGACAATTAATCATTGAAGATAATGCTTCAGATGAGATTGAAATTTACAATATTTCAGGCGTTATGGTTCAAAAATATCAGGCCCATACAACAAAAATCGCCCTTGATTCTTTTCAAAAAGGGGTATATTTAGTTAAAATTGGTTCTAAAATACACAAAGTTTTATTTTGATAAATAAGTGACATCAATAGATTCTTCGCTTCGCTCAGAATGACAACATGTCGTGATGAGTTTGGTAAGCAGAG
>JAQWCZ010000350.1 GCA_028705705.1 Paludibacter sp. | reverse complement strand
ATTTTCTCGTTAAGTTCGCGAATATCAACAGATTGTTCCATATACTTTGTATAAAATATTTTTGTAAAAAGTGGAACAAATGTACGATAAAAAAATATCTCAAAATCCTGATTTAATAACTATTAACGCGAATTTAGATTATTAAGTATTGAACGAAAATACAACTGGTTTAGAATTTCATCATTTCTTTCCCAAACTGGCTTCTACCCACTCTCTCGCATTCACAAAAGCCTCTATCCACGGGGTGATTTGATCGCGATTAATCCGCTCTGCCGGATAATGCGCCCATTGCCAGGGGAATATCGCCCTTTCGAGGTGGGGCATCATGGCCAGATGCCGACCATCAGCAGAACAAATACCGGCAGTTGCATAATCCGAACCGTTGGGATTCGCGGGGTATCCGGCGTGTGTATATTTCGCGATAATATGGTAATCATTCTCCTGCTTAGGCAGGTAAAATTTACCTTCTCCGTGTGCCACCCAAACACCCAACTTGCTTCCCGAAAGCGATCCGAACATCACGGAATTGTTTTCAGGAATGGTGAGTCCGACAAAGCCGGATTCAAATTTATGCGAATCGTTGTGCAACATACGTGGTTTCACCTCGTGTTCAGGAGTTACCAAACCAAGTTCAACCATCAACTGGCAGCCGTTGCAGATACCCAAACTCAGGGTATCTTCGCGTTTGTAGAAATTATCGAGCGCTTGTTTCGATTTTTCGTTGTACAGGAAAGCGCCTGCCCAACCTTTGGCTGAACCCAACACATCAGAATTGGAGAACCCACCGCAGAACACAATCATATTGACATCTTCCAGCGTTTCCCGTCCCGTTGCCAGGTCGGTCATGTGTACATCTTTCACATCGAAACCGGCCAAATAAAGTGAATAAGCCATCTCACGATCACCATTGGTTCCTTTTTCACGGATGATGGCAGCTTTAATACCACCTGGTTTTCTATCCTGAGTCAGTCCGAACTGAGAAAATTTACCCTTGAACGCCTCGTTGAATTTGAATTCGAGGGGCTGGAATTTATAGTTTTCGTAACGAGCCTGTGCACAAGCTTCGCCACTTTGTTTTCGATCCAACAGATAGGAAGAGCGATACCACACATCCCTCAACGCATTGATGGAGAATGTATAAGCTATTTTCTTCTTTTGAATTTCGATTCTTCTATCTTCAATAGGAGCAGCGATGCGGGCAAAACCTACGCCATAAGAAGTAAGTACTTTCTCCACTTCTTTTCTGTCTTTCACCTGAATCAGCACACCCGGATTTTCAGCGAACAAGATGGTTACAATCGAATTTCCTTCCAGGTAATCGAGATTAACAGACAATCCGCCTTTGGCATTTCCAAAACACATTTCCAGCAGGGCAGTAATCATACCTCCTTCTGAAATATCATGTCCGGCTAAAATCAAATGTTTATTGATGAGTCCCTGAATGGCATCGAATGCTGCCCTGAAGTATTCAGGCTCCCGTACCGTTGGCACTTCATCCCCGATTTTATTCATGGTTTGAGCCAGTACCGAACCACCTAATTGTTGCTTATCGAAAGAAAAATCGACGTGATAAATGGCTGTTTTGGGGTCGTTTACCAATACCTGTCCAACTGTTTTCTTAACATCAGAAACTTCTCCGGCAGCAGAGATAATCACCGTTCCGGGTGAGAACACTTTTTCATTGCCGTATTTTTGGGTCATCGAAAGAGAATCTTTTCCGGTCGGGATGTTGATACCAAGCGAGCAGGCAAAATCACTGCAAGCCTCAACGGCTTTGTACAAACGGGCATCTTCTCCCGGGTTTTTACAAGGCCACATCCAGTTGGCGCTGAGCGAAACAGACTCAATACCCTCTTTCATCGGTGCCCACACGATATTGGTCAGCGCTTCGGCAATAGCCAACACCGAACCTGCCTCCGGATTTACCAACGCTGCCAGCGGTGCGTGTCCGATTGAAGTCGCAATACCGGCTTTCCCACGATAATCCAGCGCGACTACGCCCAGGTCATTCAGCGGCAACTGAATCTCCCCGGCGCATTGCTGACGGGCAATTTTACCGGTAATAGAACGGTCAACTTTGTTCGTAAGCCAGTCTTTACAAGCCACCGATTCTACCTGCAATACATTTTCGATGTAGGCCTGAAGTAGCTCTTCCGCAATCTCAACGGGTGCAAATTTTTCTGCTATGCTGTTGTCGGTAATCACCGTTTTGGGTGGCTTACCGAACATATGTTCCAGTTTCAGGTCAATGGGTTTCTGACCATCAGGCTGTTCGAATACAAAATCCATATCGCCGGTAGTTTCACCCACCACATACATCGGTGCACGCTCGCGTTCGGCAATTTTTTGCACCATGTCGATATCTTCGGCTTTCATAAGCAAGCCCATGCGCTCCTGACTCTCATTACCCACAATCTCTTTAGCACTCAGGGTTGGGTCGCCAACAGGTAATTTTGAAACATCAATTTTACCGCCGGTAGTTTCAACCAATTCAGATAAACAGTTGAGGTGACCGCCCGCTCCGTGGTCGTGAATTGACACAATCGGGTTCACTTCTGCTTCCGCCAACGTACGAATAACATTGGCCACACGCTTTTGCATTTCGGGATTGGCACGCTGCACAGCGTTCAGTTCCACTGCATTGTCATAATGACCGGTATC
>JAQWCZ010000349.1 GCA_028705705.1 Paludibacter sp. | reverse complement strand
CCCAACAGATATTTATCGTACAAACCACTTGCGGCACCAGTAACCGTAGCCATGATGATAAACCAAATCCATTTGTTTTTGCCGAATACATAGCCTTCTTTTTTCCCAATCAGCGAAAACATAAAAAAAGACACCAGGGTAATGGCGATACCACCAGTTTGAAATCCATTCAGTTGTTCACCGAAAATCAACACACCACCGAGAACCACCAACACCGGCTGCGTGGCTTTAATCGGTGCTGCCAATGTAAGCGGCAGGTTCTTCATGGCAAAATAGGCAAAGAGCCAAGAAGACAATACAATTGTCGACTTAACCAAAATCAGCAAATGCGTCTTAAAATCCACCTGCGGCACAAAAAAGATACCACCTTCGAGCCATACAGGCACAAACCGGGAGATCAACAGGAATGGCAACAGCAACAGAGAAGAAATGCATATGGATGTAAACAGCACTGGTATCACTGCATTTTCATGCAACGACACCTTCTTGCTCACCTCGTAAGAGCCAAGTAATAAAGCAGATATTATGCCAAGAAAGAGCCACATGTTTTTTTAGTGGTTAGTGGTCAATGGTTAGTTTAACTATTTACGATTCGTTATTCACTCTTTTGTGGTTTAAAAAGCAATTTATCAGGATAATGCACCTCCACCAAATAAAGTCCATGGGCAGGGACGGAAACTCCAGCTTTGCAACGGTCTTTGGCTTCAATGATGCGGCAAAAATCTGCCACACTCAATTTATGCATCCCCACATCAAAAAGGGTTCCGACTATTGAACGAACCATATTTCGCAGAAAACGGTCTGCTTCGATGGTAAACACCCATTCATCACCATATTGTCGCCAGCCAGCCTCTGTAATTATGCAATTATTGGTTTTCACATCGGTATGAAGTTTACTGAAGCTGGTAAAATCAGTGTAATCTTTCAATTTATTTCCCGCTTCATTCATTAAATCAAAATCCAACGGATGATACATCCTCAGCGCCAGGTTTTCTTTGAACACATTTTTACCGATATACAGGTGATATTCATACTTACGTGAAATAGCATCAAAACGGGCATGGGCATTGGGTTGTACTGCGAGAATTTTATCCACAGCAATATCATTCGGGAGAATGCTGTTGAGCCTGCGAACGTAATCACCTCCGGCTAAATCTTCCTGTTCAGAATCAAAATGCGCTACCATCTGTTTCGCATGTACACCGGTATCGGTGCGACCGGCAGCCACGACTTCTGTATTTTCCCGAAGCAAGATTCGCAACCCATTCGTGAACACTTCCTGTACGGAAATTCCGTTGGGTTGGATTTGCCAGCCATGGTAGGCTGTACCATTGTATGCAAAATAGATGAAATAACGCATCACTGAAACACGACAGTTCTGTTTTTATAGGTCAGGGTCTTTCTCTCGATGTGTTTTTCAACGGCACGCGAGAGTACAATTTTCTCTAAATCACGTCCTTTGCGTATCAATTCTTCAACTGTATCCACGTGTGAAATACGGGTCACATCCTGTTCGATGATTGGACCGGCATCAAGCTCGGTGGTCACATAATGACTCGTTGCCCCGATGATTTTCACTCCCCGCTCGTGGGCTGCATGGTAAGGTTTCGCTCCCATGAAAGCTGGAAGGAAAGAATGATGGATGTTGATGATGCGATCGGGATAATGGTTGATGAATTCCGGTGAAAGGATTTGCATATATCGCGCCAGCACACAAAAAGTAATACCTTTCGATTTAAGCAGTTCCAATTCCTTTGCTTCCTGATCAACCTTATTGTCCTTGTTGATGGGAAAGTAATAATATTCGATATCAAACCGTTTTGCCACCGGCTCCATATCCGGATGATTACTAATGATTATCGGAATATCCACATGCCACTCCCCTGCGGCATAGCGCGACAACAAATCATACAAACAATGCGGCATCTTCGACACAAAAATAGCCATCCGGGGTTTCGTATCCGAAAAATACAGTCTGAATTGCATGTCGTAACGAATTGCCAGCAAAGTGTGAAAATACTCCTGAATTTTCTCCCTGGGAATCTGGAAAGTTGTTAAATCCCATTTCACCCGCATGAAAAAAACTTTCTCCTCACGGTTTACATACTGGTCGAGGTACAGAATATTACCCTTGTGCTGATTGATAAATTCAGTCACAGCAGCCAGAATCCCGGGTTTATCCGGGCAGTGCAGTAACAACACTGCAGTATTATCGTTTAATTTCATTTTTTCTTTTGATAAATCTACCTTAAAAATACGAATTGCAAAGATAGTATTTATCAATGAAAGAAAAAATCAGTCATGCTCCACCCAAATCAGTTGATCGGTATCAAAACCAATTTCCTGCGCTTTCTTTACATAAGCGGTTTTGATTTCTTCGGGAATGGTTTTCTCCCTTGCCAGTATCCAGAGGTATTTCAGACTATTCCCGGCGATGAGTGCGTATTTGTACTCATCATCCAGGGCTATTACATTATAACCTCCGTAAAACGGTCCGAAGAACGACACTTTCAGCATAGCTACCGTTGGTTCGCCTACAAATTTAGCTTTACCAATTGACTCCAGCCATTCGTTTTTCACGTAATTGTAGCCTCGATTCTGTACCTTGATGAATCCATCTTCACGTAGGCTGTAAAAAGCAGTTGTATTGTTCAAATCCCTTT
>JAQWCZ010000348.1 GCA_028705705.1 Paludibacter sp. | reverse complement strand
TGCAATTGCAGGAACAGATAAACCGTGACTATCCGGATTATCTGATTGCCTGTGTGGGTGGAGGTAGTAATGCCATGGGAACGTATTATCACTATCTGCAAGATGAAAGGGTGAAAATTATTTCTGCCGAAGCGGGTGGTTTGGGTATTGAATCCGGGGAAACTGCTGCTACCATCCATGTCGGAACCGTAGGTATAATACATGGTTTCAGGACTTTGCTGATGCAAGATGAGGACGGGCAGATTACAGAACCGTATTCAATTTCAGCAGGTTTGGATTATCCGGGTGTTGGACCTGCTCATGCTCATTTTGCTGAGATAGGACGAACAAAGGTGTATGCTGTTAATGATAAAGAAGCATTGGAAGCGGCATTTGAACTTACCGAGCTTGAAGGTATTATTCCAGCCATTGAATCGGCTCATGCACTGGGCGTGCTTAAAAAGGAACAGCCAAACTTTAAACGTGACGATGTAGTTGTATTAACTGTTTCTGGAAGAGGGGATAAAGATATGGAAACATATATTAAACAAATGCAGTAAGGGCGCAATTCTTTCGCTCATTTACAAAACAAATAAATACAATGAAATTATTCGTACAAACAAAAAAGATGCTCGCAGATATGCAAACGCCAGTAGGTATTTATCTGAAAATACGCGATTTGTATACCAATTCTGTGTTGCTGGAAAGTTCTGATTATCATGGAACAGAAAATAGTTTTTCCTATATAGGTTTTGCACCGGTTGGAGGAATATCCGTGAATCGCTTTCTTATTAAAGAGGAATATCCAAGTGGTCAGCAGATTGAAACGAAAGTTGTTGATAAAATGACAGTGGCAAATCGTTTTGATGTTTTCCTGAAATCTTTTGAGTTGATCCATCAACCTGAGGAAAAAGGGTTGATTAATGGTTTGTTGGGTTATACTTCCTATGAATCAGTTCAGTATTTTGAGGATGTAAAGCTGCATGCGCGTGAAACGGTTCCGGGTTCTATGCCAGGTTTGCATTATGTGTTGTTTAAATACATCATCGCCATCAATCATTTTAACAATGAATTAACAATCATTGAAAATTTGCAGGAAGGAGAAGATTCGGAAATTGATGTGATTGAAAAGGTTTTATTGAATAATAATGTCGCTCTATTTGGTTTCCAGCCGATAGGTGAGGAGAAATGCGATATTTCTGATGATAATTTTAGAAAAATGGTGACACGTGGAAAAGAAGAATGTTATAAAGGTAATGTTTTTCAAATTGTGCTTTCCAGAAGATTTTATCAACAGTATAAAGGCGATGATTTCATGTTATACCGAACCCTGCGTTCTGTGAATCCTTCACCGTATTTGTTTTATTTTAATTTTGGAGATTTTCGAATATTCGGTTCTTCACCAGAGGCACATTTGGTGGTGGATGGAAAAAAACAAAAAGCGTTTATCAATCCCATAGCCGGAACTTTCCGACGCACGGGTGATGATGAAAAAGACCTGGAACTGGCAGAAAAGCTGAGCAAGGATAAAAAGGAAAATGCTGAACATGTGATGCTGGTTGACCTGGCGCGAAATGACCTGAGCCGAAATGCCGAACATGTTAAAGTAGAGGTTTTCAGGGAAGTACAATATTATTCGCATGTGTTACATCTGGTATCCAGTGTCAGCGGAAAACTCAGACCCAATACCAAGGTCATCAAACTTTTTGCTGATACATTTCCGGCCGGAACGCTGTCGGGCGCACCAAAAATCAGGGCAATGCAGTTGATTGATGAAATTGAACCACATGATCGGGGACCTTATGGAGGCTGTTTGGGCTATATTGGTTTTGATGGTAGTTTTAATCAGGCCATTACTATCCGTTCTTTTGTAAGCAAGCAAAACACCCTGTATTATCAGGCCGGTGCGGGTGTGGTAGCGAAATCCGATGAAGAAAGTGAATTGCAGGAAGTAAATAATAAGTTGGCGGCGCTGAAGCGCGCGATACAGTTAGCAAATAGTTAATAGCGGAAAGCGTAGGGGCGCAATGCTTGCGCCCTGTCTAGCCCGCCAATTCACTGGCGGGGGATATATTAGATATAAATAGAAAAACATGAAAATATTAGTATTCGACAATTACGATTCTTTTACCTATAACATCGTACATGCACTCAAAAAACTCGGTTATAATGATGTTGAAGTACAGCGCAACGATCAGATTGCTTTAGCTGAAATTGCGCGTTTTGATAAGATTATCTTGTCACCGGGGCCAGGAGTACCCTCAGATTCGGGAATTCTATTGGATTTAATAAAGACTTATGCCGCTTCAAAAAGTATATTGGGTATTTGTCTTGGTGAACAGGCCATCGCTGAAGCATTTGGAGGTAAGCTGATAAACCTGCCGGAGGTGCATCATGGTGTAACGTCTGAAATACAAGTACTTGAGAATGATGTGTTATTCAACAATTTGCCGGAAAAAATGACCGTAGGCCGATATCATTCCTGGGCTGTTGAGAAGGAATCTATGCCCGATTGTTTGAAGGTGACTGCAGTCGATGAGTCCGGCATGATCATGGCATTGGCGCATAAGCAATTTGACGTGCGTGGCGTACAGTTTCATCCGGAATCAGTGCTGACACCAGAAGGGGAGGAGATGTTGAGAAATTGGTTGGAACAGTAATTATTAGCGAATAGTGAATAGCGGAGAACGGAAAGCGGAAAGTG